>NZ_JBLVOL010000028.1:29707-35924 GCF_053543755.1 Achromobacter semiaridum
GGGGCCCCAATTCTTCTGTACCGCCATCATGCCGAAACATACACCTGTCTCTTGGCCCGGCCGCGCCGGGATTGTCGCGTAGGGGACAGATTTATATTCCGGACCCGCGATAAGGTCGTGGGCTAGCCATAAGAACGGAGACTTCCATGTCCAGACCCGAATCGCCCGGCGCCCTCTTCCGCCGCGCCCTTGTCGAAGAAAGTCCCCTACAGATCATTGGCGCCATCAACGCCAACCACGCCTTGCTGGCCAAGCGCGCCGGCTACCGCGCCATCTACCTGTCGGGTGGCGGCGTGGCGGCCGGGTCGCTGGGGCTGCCGGACCTGGGCATCAACACCATGGACGACGTGCTGACCGACGTGCGCCGCATCACCGACGTGTGCGACGTGCCGCTGGTGGTGGACATCGATACCGGCTTCGGCCCGTCGGCGTTCAACATCGCCCGCACCGTCAAGAGCCTGATCAAGTTCGGCGCGGCCGCCTGCCACATCGAAGACCAGGTCGGCGCCAAGCGCTGCGGCCATCGCCCGGGCAAGGAAATCGTCACCACCGAAGAAATGGCCGATCGTGTCAAGGCGGCTGCCGACGCGCGCACCGACAGCGACTTCTACCTGATCGCCCGCACCGACGCCATCGCCTCGCACGGCGTGGACGCCGCGATCGAGCGCGCGCTGGCGTGCGTGGAAGCCGGCGCCGACGCAATCTTCGCCGAAGCCGCCTATGACCTGCCCACCTACGACCGCTTCGTCAAGGCCGTCAAGGTGCCGGTGCTGGCCAACATCACTGAATTCGGCAAGACGCCGCTGTTCACCGTTGAAGAACTGAAGAGCGTGGGCGTGGGCATGGTGTTGTATCCGCTGTCCGCCTTCCGCGCCATGAACAAGGCCGCCGAAGCCGTCTACACCGCTATTCGTCGCGACGGCCACCAGAAAAACGTGGTGGACCTGATGCAGACGCGCGAAGAGCTATACGACCGCATCGGCTATCACGAATTTGAATCCCGGCTGGACGCTCTGTTTCAAAAGGGCAAAGCGTAATCCCGCCACGCCAGTCCCCCATTGCATCGACCACAGCGAAAGTGAAGGAGTAGAGACATGAGCACGGCTCCCAAAAAGCAAGAAGCCAAGCCGGACGCCAAGCCGGAAGAAAAAGCCGGTTTTAAACCCAAGAAGTCCGTCGCCCTGTCGGGCGTGGTGGCGGGTAACACCGCGCTGTGCACCGTCGGCCGCAGCGGCAACGACCTGCACTACCGCGGCTACGACATCCTGGACATCGCCCACACCAGCGAGTTCGAGGAAATCGCCCACCTGCTGGTTCACGGCAAGCTGCCGAACAAGGCGGAACTGGCCGCCTACAAGCAAAAGCTGAAGAGCCTGCGCGGCCTGCCCGCCCAGTTGCAAGTAGCGCTGGAAGCGCTGCCGGCATCCAGCCACCCCATGGACGTGATGCGCACCGCCGTGTCGGTGCTGGGCTGCGTGCTGCCTGAAAAAGACGACCACAACACCCCGGGCGCGCGCGACATCGCCGACCGCCTGATGGCCAACCTGGGTTCGGCCCTGTTGTACTGGTATCACTACAGCCACAACGGCCACATGATCGACGTGCAAACCGACGACGACAGCATCGGCGGCCACTTCCTGCATTTGCTGCACGGCGAAAAGCCCAGCGACGAATGGGTCAAGGCGATGCACATCTCCTTGAACCTGTACGCCGAGCACGAGTTCAACGCATCCACCTTTACCGCGCGCGTTATCGCCGGCACGGGCTCGGACATGTTCTCGTCGATTGCCGGCGCCATCGGCGCGCTGCGCGGCCCCAAGCACGGCGGCGCCAACGAAGTGGCGTTCGATGTGCAAAAGCGCTATGACTCGCCCGACGAAGCCGAAGCCGACATCCGCCGCCGCGTCGAGGCCAAGGAAGTCATCATCGGCTTTGGCCACCCCGTCTATACCGTGTCCGACCCGCGCAACAAGGTCATCAAGGACGTGGCCAAGAAGCTGTCCAAAAAGGCCGGCAGCACCAAGATGTTCGACATCGCCGAGCGGCTGGAAACGGTCATGTGGGACATCAAGAAGATGTTCCCCAACCTGGACTGGTTCTCGGCAGTCAGCTACCACATGATGGGCGTGCCCACGTCCATGTTCACCCCGCTGTTCGTCATTGCGCGCACGGCGGGCTGGTCGGCCCACATCATCGAACAGCGCATCGATAACAAGATCATCCGCCCCACCGCCAACTACGTGGGCCCGGAAGACCAGAAATTCGTTCCGCTGGACAAGCGCAAGTAAGGCGGCCGCAACCATAACGAGAACAAGGCGCGGCATGGCCACCTGTATTCACTTCTTTGCTAAGGAGGGTTCGCAATGTCCGCCCCAATCTCAAACGTACGTCCCGATCCCGATCAAGTCCTGGTCGATATCGCGGACTACGTTCTTAACTACGAGATCAAGAGCAGCCTGGCGTATGAGACCGCCCGCAACTGCCTGATCGACACGCTGGGCTGCGGCCTGGAAGCGCTGGAATACCCGGCCTGCAAGAAACTGCTGGGGCCGATTGTGCCGGGCACGGTGGTGCCCCATGGCGCCAAGGTGCCCGGCACGTCGTTTCAACTTGACCCGGTGCAGGCCGCGTTCAACATCGGCACCCTCATCCGTTGGCTGGATTTCAACGACACGTGGCTGGCCGCCGAATGGGGCCACCCCTCGGACAATCTTGGCGGCATCCTGGCCACGGCTGATTGGTTGTCCCGCACCGCGGTCGCCGCCGGCAAAGCGCCCTTGACGATGCGCGACGTGCTGACCGGCATGATCAAGGCGCACGAGATCCAGGGCTGCATCGCGCTGGAAAATTCGTTCAACAAGGTCGGGCTGGACCACGTGGTGTTGGTCAAGGTGGCGTCCACCGCCGTGGTGGCGCAGATGCTGGGGCTGGACCGCGATGAGGTCATCAACGCCGTGTCGTTGGCCTGGGTCGACGGCCAAAGCCTGCGCACGTATCGACACGCCCCCAACACCGGCAGCCGGAAAAGCTGGGCGGCGGGTGACGCCACCAGCCGCGCCGTGCGCCTGGCGCTGATCGCGAAAACCGGCGAGATGGGCTACCCGTCCGTGCTCACCGCCAAGACCTGGGGCTTTTACGACGTGCTCTTCAAGGGCCAGCCGTTCAAGTTCCAGCGGCCGTATGGCAGCTACGTGATGGAAAACGTGCTGTTCAAGATTTCGTACCCGGCCGAGTTCCATTCGCAGACCGCCGTGGAATGCGCCATGGAACTACATGTGAAGCTTGGTGCGCTGGGCAAGCGCGCGGAAGACATCAAGGCCATCACCATCCGCACGCACGAGGCGTGCATTCGCATCATCGACAAGAAGGGTCCGCTTAACAACCCGGCCGACCGCGACCATTGCATCCAGTACATGGTGGCGGTGCCCGTGCTGTTTGGTCGCTTGACGGCGGCCGACTACGAGGACGATGTGGCGAGCGACCCGCGCATCGACGCCTTGCGCGACAAGATCGTGTGCGTGGAAGACCCCGCCTTCACCCGCGATTACCACGACCCGGACAAGCGCTCGATCGCCAACGCGCTGACGGTGGAATTCGTGGACGGATCCAAGCTGGACGAAATCGTCTGCGAATACCCCATCGGCCACAAGCGCCGCCGCGCCGACGGCATCCCCTTGCTGGAGGCCAAGTTCCGCACCAATCTGGCGCGCATGTTCCCGGCCAGGCAGCAGCGCCGCATTCTGGACGTGTCGCTGGACCAGCAGGCGCTGGAGGCCATGCCGGTGCACGAATACGTGGACCTGTATGTGATCTAGCAGCAGGGCGGCGGGACCATCCGGCGGCCTTACAATGCGGCTTTCCTAGATTGGATGCCGCCATGGCCATGCTTTGGGTCAAGACCTTTCACATCGTCTTCATCGCTTCCTGGTTTGCCGGGTTGTTCTACCTGCCGCGCATTTTCGTGAACCTGGCGCAGCAGTCGGACGCGTCCGTCCAGGTGACGCTGCTGGGCATGGCGCGCCGGCTGTACCGTTTCACCACCATTCTGGCCGTGGTGGCCATTGTTTTCGGCATGTGGCTGTACCTGGGTTACCGCATCGGCGTGGGCCCGGGCAATGGCTGGATGCACGCCAAACTCTTTTTCGTCCTGCTCGTCATCGGCTACCATCACGCCTGTGGCTTGATGCTGCGTAAATTCGAACAGGGCAAAAACACCCGTTCGCATAAGTTCTATCGCTGGTTCAACGAAGTTCCCGTCTTGCTGCTCTTGGTGGTGGTGGCGCTGGTCGTCGTCAAACCCTTCTGATTCCCCCTACCTTTGCACATTCGCCAGGATTCGTATGTCCTCTGATGAACAGGACCGCCCGCGCAAGACGCTGACGATCAAAAAAACGGCGCGTGACGCCCACGCCGTCGAGGCGCCCAAGCGCACCCGCACGGGCGCTCGCGCCAAGCTGGTCGCGCAGATCTCGCGCACCAAGGAAAACGTCGAACGCCAGAAAGACCCTGAAGGCTATCAACGCCGCCAGGAAGAAGAGGCGCGCCGCAAGCCCGGCGCCGGTACGCGTGGCCAGTCGCCCCGTGGCGGCGCGGAACGCGGTCAATACGATCGCGGCCAGCCCAGCCGGGGTGAAGGGCGCGGCCCGGCAGGCCGTGGCGCGTCTGAGCGCGGGACGTCCGATCGCGGCACGTCCGATCGCGGCACGTCCGAGCGCGGCAGATACGATCGCAACCAGCCTTCCCGTGACCGCTCCGACGATACGCGTCGCGACGCCGCACCCAGCGCCCGTTCCGGCCGCCCGCCGCAACGCGCTCCGCGCCTGCGCGATGACCAGTACATCGCCCCGGCCACCCCGGCAGGCCGCTTCTACGATCCGTTTGAAGATGACGGCCCCGCGCCCGACTTCCAGGCCGAACCGCCCGTAGAGGCATCGCAACCGGATTACCCCGACGTGCACGACGATTACCAGGACGACGCGCACGCCGACCACCAGGATCGCGCGCCCCGCGTCGAAACCCGCAGCCGCCGCCCGCGCGAGACCCGCCAGGCGGAAGTGTTCACCGTGTTCGCGCCCTGCCCTCAAGGCCTGGAAGAGGCCCTGACGGCCGAAATGCAGGCGCTGGGCTATGAAGACGCCCAGGCCGGCCGCGCGGGCTGCTCGTTCACCGCCGACTGGTCGGGCGTGCAGCGCGCCAACCTGTATTCGCGCCTGGCGACCCGCATCCTGGTGCAAGTCGCCCATGCCGAAATCTCGCACGAAGACGACATCCTGGACCTGGCCCGCGACACCCCCTGGGAACGCTGGTTCGGCGCCGAACAAACGCTGCGCGTGGACACCTCGGCCATCAAGAGCCCGGTGCAAAGCTTGCAGTACTGCAATCTGCGCGCCAAGGACGGCATCTGCGACCGCCTGCGCGAACTGGAAGGCGAACGCCCCAGCATCGACACCGTGCGCCCGGACGCCCGCGTCCACCTGTTCTTGACGGGCCACACAGCCACGCTGTACCTGGATACGTCCGGCGAATCGCTGTTCAAGCGTGGCTGGCGCCTGGACAAGGGCGAGGCCCCGCTGCGCGAAAACCTGGCCGCCGGCATGCTGGCCCTGGCCGGGTGGGACCCCGCTGCCCCGCTGCTGGACCCCTTCTGCGGCTCGGGCACCATCCTGATCGAAGCGGCCTGGATCGCCCTGGGCGTGCCCCCGGGCATTTCGCGCCCCTTTGGCTTTGAACGTTTGCGCGACCACGACGCCTACCGCTGGCGCGACCTGAAGGACGACGCGCGCTCGCGCATCCTGCCTCAGCTGGACGCGCCCTTGGTCGGTTACGACCTGGACCCGCAAGCCATTGAATTCGCTCAGAACAATGCGGAACGCGCCTGGCTCACCGCCGACTCGATCCGCTTCGAAATCGGCGACGCGCGCGAAATAACGGCACCCGCCGACCACGGCTGGATCGTCACCAACCCGCCCTACGGCGAGCGCATGCTGACCGAACAGGACGCCGACCTGTGGCGTGACTGGGCCACCTGCCTGAAGCGCAATTTTGCCGGTTGGCAGCTGCACGTCATCACCAGCGACATGACGCTGCCCAACCAGATGCGCCTGAAGCCCAAGCGCCGGGTGCCGTTGCACAACGGCGCGCTGGACTGCCGCCTGTTCGGTTTCGAACTGGTTGCCGCCGGCTACCGCGACGCCTGACCGCCGCCTTGCCCCGGCGG
>NZ_JBLVOL010000028.1:35964-41663 GCF_053543755.1 Achromobacter semiaridum
GGGCCCGCCCCCCATTCCCCGCGTTCCCGCCACGTTGTAAAAGCGCCGCAACATGCCGGCCGTATCTTTGCTTATGGTGCCCCGCCGCCCGGTTTTGGGGCATCATCAGCACCAAGGTGTTGCCATGTTGCACCAGCTTGCATCTGCCTCTTGCACAGTTTGAGGGTAAACCCCTATAATTCGGGTTATCCCTAGTAGCTAAACAACTGAGCAAGCCCGTGGAGGCTATTGTGATCAACCCGAACAACACCATCCGCCTGACCGACGAACTTGAGCGCCAACTGATGCTCCAGGCAATTGAAGAACAATTCCGTCCGCACCCGATGCGGGCGTTGGCCGCAGGCCTGCGTAAGCTGGCTCACGGCGTGAAGGCCCTGGTTGGCAAGACGAGCGCCAAGAACGCGCACTCCGCCGCCTGAAGCCTGACCGGGCCTGACGTCGCGGCCCGAACGATTTTCCCCTTGGGGGCTGCATAGCCCCTTTTATAGACCCGCCCTTACCGGCGGGTTTTTTTTTGTCGGATAATGCCGACCCATGACGACCGACGCCTTCCTAGACCAGACCCCCAATCGGCTGCGCCGCTTTGCCTGCATGATGTACGAGGCCGTATTGCTGTTCGGCGTCGTCTTCCTGGCCGGCTATCTGCTGGACACGCTGACCCAGAGCAAGAACGCGCTGGAACTGCGCGCGGCGCGCCAGGCCTGGCTGTTTGTGGCAATTGGCGCGTATTTCGTGCTGTGCTGGCGCCGGCGCGGCCAGACCCTGCCCATGAAAACCTGGAATATCCGGCTGGTGGACCGTGACGGCAACACGCCGGCAACGGGCCGCCTGATCTTGCGCTATGTGCTTGTCTGGCCGCTGGTGCTGGCCGGCGCGGCCGTAGTCTGGGGCGCCGCCAGCCTGACGGGCTGGGCGTCGATGGATATGTTCATCGTGGCCGCGCCGTTCACGATCTTTATTTGGTCCTGGTTCGACCCGGACGGCCAGTTCCTGCACGACCGCCTGCTTGGCACGCGCCTGCGCAACGCGCCGCAACGTCAGAAATCCCGCTAACACCCCGCGCCGGGGCCGCGCCGGTCACAACAGCGTCACGATAGCTTCACACGCCCGTCATCGCCGGATGATTTGATTCCAAGGCATGACGACAGCCCACATGGAAGCGACCGTGAACGAAATCCGCCCCGCGCACTGGCGTGCCCTTTGGATTTCCGATATTCACCTGGGCACAGCCGGGTGCAAGGCGGATTTCCTGCTTGATTTCCTGGACCACAACGACTCGGACACCTTGTATCTGGTGGGCGACATTGTCGACGGCTGGCAACTGCGCAAGCACTGGCACTGGCCGCGCGCGCACAACGACGTCATTCAACGCATTCTGCGCAAGGCACGCAACGGCACGCGGGTGGTGTTCATCCCTGGCAACCACGACGAATTCGCGCGGGAATTCGCGGGCTACGCATTCGGCGACATTGAGATCCTGGATGAAGACGTGCATGTCACCGCCAAAGGCTTGCGGCTGCTGGTGCTGCACGGCGATCAATTCGACGGCGTCATCCAGCACAGCCGTTGGCTGGCCCATCTGGGCGACGGGCTCTATCAATTGGCCTTGTGGATCAACCACCACTTCAACCGGCTGCGGCATCGCCTGGGGCTGCACTACTGGTCGCTGTCGCAATATCTGAAGCACAAGGTCAAGAACGCGGTGTCGTTCATTACCGATTTCGAAGAGGCGCTGGCGGGCGAAGCGCGCCGGCGGGGCCTGGACGGCGTAGTGTGCGGCCACATTCACAAGGCGGAATTGCGCGACGTTGGTGGCATCCTCTACTGCAATGACGGCGACTGGGTGGAAAGCCTGTCGGCCCTGGCAGAAACCCACGACGGCCAGTTGCAGCTGCTGGACTGGGCCGCCATCCAATCCGAGCGGCAGGCCGAGCCCACCGCCCGCCCCCCGCGATCGCTGTCGCTGCCCGCCCTGCCGTCAGCGCTTCGACGCCAAAGCAAACACCCGTGATAACCCGTATGCGTCCCCATTACGCAACGGGGATATTGCAGTTCACGGCCCTCTAGGTCATGCTTGCATCTGAGGCAACGGGCGAGCCGGCCCGTTCACGCAGCTGCAACATGCTTACAACATAGGGCCATGAACGACCAATATCAGGCGCTCTACCAAACATTCCGCTGGCTGGTTCCCACCCAGTTCAACATCGCGGAAGCGTGCTGCCACCGCTGGGCATCCAGTAGTCCGGATGCGCGGCGCATCGCCATCTACTACGAAGACGAGTCGGGCAACCGCGAAGTCTGGACCTATGCGCGCCTGGCCGAAGCCGTCAATCAGCTGGCCAACGGTCTGGTGAAGATGGGCGTGGGCCGGGGCGACCGGGTCGGTGTGGTGCTGGGGCAACGGCCTGAAACGGTCGTGGCCCATATGGCCATCTACACCGTCGGCGGCGTCGTCTTGCCCTTGTCGGCGCTGTTCGGCCCCGAGGCACTGGAAGCCCGTCTGCGCGACTCCGAAACGCGGGTCGCCATCGTGGACCACGCTTCCAGCGCCAACCTGCTGGCCGTCAGCGACAACTGCCCCAACCTGCAACAGATCATCGGCATCGGCTTCGCTGACGAACGCGTGCTGCCATGGCGCAGCCTGCTTGCCCGACAGCCCAACGAATTCAAGGCCGTGCCGACGCGTTCGTCGGACCCGGCCATTCTGCTTTACACGTCAGGCACCACCGGCGCGCCCACGGGCGCGCTGCTGCCCCACAGTGTATTGATCGGCAACCTGCCGGGCTTCGTGGCCTCGCAAGACTGGTTCCCCAAGCCGGGCGATGTGTTCTGGTCGCCGGCCGACTGGGCCTGGACGGGCGGCATGATGGACGCGCTGTTGCCAACCCTGTATTTCGGCCATCCCATCGTGGGCACGCGCGGCCGCTTTTCGCCCGAGCGCGCGTTCGAGCTCATGGAGCGCTACCAGGTCACCAATACCTTCCTGTTTCCCACGGCCCTGAAAATGATGATGAAGGCCGTGCCCGAGCCTCGCAACCATTACCAGCTGGCGCTGCGTTCCATCATGAGCGCGGGCGAAAGTGTGGGGGAAACGGTCTTTGAATGGTGCCAGTCGGCGCTGGGCGTGACGCCCAACGAGATGTTCGGCCAAACCGAAATGAACTACGTGGTGGGCAATAGCCAGAAGCGCTGGCCCGCCCGCGCGGGCAGCATGGGCCGCCCGTATCCCGGCCACCAGGTGGCGGTTTTGAACGACGAAGGGCGGCCGGTGGCGCCCGGTGAGACCGGCGAAATTGCCGTCAACCGGCTGGACATCCACGGCTTTCCCGACCCCGTAATGTTCCTGGGCTATTGGCGCAACGAAGCCGCCACTCAGGCCAAATTCAAGGGCGATTGGTGCCTGACGGGTGACTTGGCCACCGTCGACGCGGACGGCTACCTTTGGTACGCCGGGCGTGCCGATGACGTGTTCAAGTCGGCCGGTTACCGCATCGGCCCCGGCGAAATCGAAAGCTGCCTGGTCGGCCACCCCGCCGTGGCCAACGCCGCCGTGGTGCCCAAGCCGGACGCCGAACGGGGCGCTTTGGTCAAGGCCTATGTCGTGCTGACGCCCGAATTCGCCCAGCGCGACCGCGGCGAGATCATCGAGAACCTGCAAGAACATGTTCGTGAGCGCCTGGCGCCGTACGAATACCCGAAAGAGATCGAGTTCGTCGACGAACTTCCGATGACCACGACCGGGAAAATCCAACGCCGCATCCTGCGCCAACGTGAGCAAGAGCGCGCGCACATCGTGGCGACGGCACCCGCGGCGGCGCCTGTGGCAACCGGGGCACCTGCGACGGTCGCGACGCAAGCGGCAACCGTGGCACCGAAGGCGTCCACGCCGCCAGCGCCCACCGCCGCGCCGCCAGCGCCCAAGCCGTCCGCACCCGCCGATACACCCAAGGTGTCCGCGCCCGCCACGTCCGCCGCCGTGCCGAAATCGTCCACGTCACCCTCGCCCGCCGCCACGCCCGGCCTCGCCGACGCCGCCGCACCGGCCGAGAACGTCGCGCCTGCCCCTGAGGGCCCTGAAAAATTATCGGAAACCTAGGCAATGCCCATCTACCAGCTTGACGACCTGATCCCACGCATCGACCCCGCAGCCTATGTCGCCGACAGCGCCGACATCATCGGCAATGTCACGCTGGAAGCCGGCGTCAGCATTTGGTCGCACGTATCGATCCGGGGTGACAACGACGCCATCCTGATCCGCCATGGCACCAATATTCAGGAATCCAGCGTCCTGCACGTGGACAGCGGCTGTCCCATGACCATCGGCCCGAATGTCACCGTGGGCCATCAAGCCATGTTGCACGGCTGTACGATCCACGAAGGCGCGCTGGTGGGCATGCAGGCCATCGTGCTGAACAACGCGGTGATCGGGCGCAATTGCCTGATCGGCGCCGGCGCCATCATTCCGGAAGACCGCGTCATTCCCGACAACTCATTGGTGATCGGCATCGGCAAGATCGTGCGCGAACTGTCCGAAGAAGAAATCGCCAATCTGCACAAGAACACCGCCCATTACGTGGCGCGCGGCCAACACTACAAGACGGCCCTCAAGCGCCTGGCCTGAGCGCCCGGGGCAGTTGCCGTAGCCCTGCTGGCAGCAGGGGGAATTGGGTGGCCTGATCGGCTAACATTCCCCCATGACCGATCAGCTCAAAAAATACCTTACCGAAGACCGCAGCGTCCGCATCCAGGCCGTCCGCCTGGACGCGACCTGGAAGGCCGTTCAGGCCAACCACGACTACCCGCCCGCCATCACCCACCTGCTGGGCGAATTGGTAGCGGCCTCTACCCTGCTTGCCGCCAACATCAAATTCGATGGCTCGCTGGTGCTTCAGATCCAGGGCGACGGCCCCATCGCCCTGCTGGTGGTGGAATGCCGTTCGGACCTGAGCCTGCGCGCCACCGTCAAAGTGCGCGAAGGTCATGAAGTGCCGTCCGATGGCACCATGCAAAGCCTGCTGAACCCCGGGGGCAACGGGCGCTTCATCGTCGTGCTGGACCCGCAACGCAAGCTGCCTGGCCAGCAGACCTACCAGGGCATCGTGCCGCTGGAAGGCGACACGGTGGCCGAAGCGCTGCAACACTACATGAAGGCGTCCGAACAGCTGGACACGCGCTTGTGGCTGGCCGCCGATGCCGACAACGCCGCCGGCATGCTGGTGCAACGCCTGCCGTTCCATGGTGGCACCGACGCCCCGCTGTTGACTGAGCAAGCCGCCGCCGAAACCTGGGACCGCGTGGTCGCCCTGGCCAGCACACTCAAGCGCGACGAAGTGCTGGAAGCCGACATCGACACCTTGATCCATCGCCTGTTCTGGGAAGACACCTTGCTGGCGTTCGACCCGGCGCCCGTGCGCTGGCATTGCCCTTGCACGCGCGAGCGCGTCGCCAGCATGCTGCGTTCGCTGGGCGAAGAAGAGGTCAACAGCGTCCTGGCCGAGCGCGGCCAAGTGGATGTGTCATGCGACTTCTGTGGCAAGCCCTATAAGTTCGACGCCGTGGATTGCGCCACGTTGTTCTCGCCAAACCAGCCTGCCGCCGACGACGCGCCGCCCACGGTGCACTGATCGCGCCGCGTCCCGCCCTGCGGGACATTTTCATCACCTCGGATTGTCCGTATCGACAGGCGGTCATGCCCGCGC
>NZ_JBLVOL010000028.1:41683-63904 GCF_053543755.1 Achromobacter semiaridum
GCCATGACCGCCTTTTTCTTTGCCGCCTCGCGCCAGCGGGCCGCCGCCGCCATTGAATTCGCCGTGGCGGGCGCCATGGTGTTGCTGATGGGCCTGCTGGGCATCGAAGCAGCACGCTGGCAAGCCGTGCGCCAAATGGCGCACGTGGCCCTGATGGAAGCCGCGCGCGCCGGCGCCACGGCCCATGCGCAACCGGCTCCCATGCGCGATGCATTCATTCAAGGCTTGCTGCCCCTGCATGCCGGCGCCGACGGCGAAGCCGGTGCGAGGCGCAGGCTGGCGCGCGCACATGCCGACGCCTCGGCGGGCACGGGCCTTGGCGCGTGGCGAATCGAAGTCTTGCAGCCCGATGCCAGGATGTTCCGCGACCATGGCCGCAAGGACCTGGCCGTCCTGGCCGCGCCGGGCCGACGCGCCATCGACAACGACTACCAGGACTTGCAGCACGCCAGGCGACCGCCGCGCCCCGGCGCTGCCACCATCTTCGACGCCAACACCCTGAAGCTGCGGCTGACTTATCTGCACAAGCCTTGGCTGTTCCCCGTACGAGCGGCGCTCACCGCGCTGGGGCGCAACGACGCCAGCTATGCGGGCGTGGCTCGCAGGCATGGGCTGCTGCCGATTCAGGTTGAACTGGAAATGGAGATGCACACGCACCCGGTCGATTGGACGGGCGCGCGGCCAGGGCCGGCGGAAATCGTGGTGGGGGCATGCCGCGATGCCCTCTGCGATTGACGCCGGGCATCGGCTATGAGTTACCGGCTATGAGTTATCGGCTATCAGCTGTCAGCGACCAGCAAGCAAGCCGGCCGCCGCAAGCTTACTGACGCGTGCTGTTGGCCGGCTTGGGTGCGGCGGCGGGTGTAGCACGAGCGGCGGGCGGCTTGGCTGCCGGGGCGCTGGTGCGAGCCGGCGTGGCGGGCTTGGTGGCCGCATCGGTCGCCAGGGTCGCGCCGCCGGCGGGCGGTTGCGCATTCTGCGGCAGGATGTGAACGAACACTTCACCGTCGCGCATCATGCCCAGCTCGCCGCGGGCACGCTCTTCGATCGCGCCAGAGCCGCCTTCAAGATCTCGCACTTCGGCTTCCAGCGCGGCATTACGCGCGCGCAGGCCTTCGTTGGTCTCGCGCTGCTCAGCCACTTGGCGTTGCAGATCCCAGACCTTGAACCAGCCGCCCTTACCCAACCAAAGCGGGTATTGGATCAAGCCTACCAGCACGAACAGCACCAGGAACAACAGGCGCATACGCGAGAACCCTCAGAGCAGTCGTGGCGCGGATGCGATGGCGGCGCGGGGCGTCGCCATCGCGCTTCCCATCAACGCAGGTTGTAGAAAGCTCCCAGGCCAGGATACGACGCCACTTCAGCCAGCTCTTCTTCGATACGCAGCAGCTGGTTGTACTTGGACATGCGATCCGAACGGGACAGCGAACCCGTCTTGATCTGCATGGCGTTGGTCGCCACGGCGATGTCGGCGATGGTGGAATCTTCGGTTTCGCCCGAACGGTGCGACACGACGGCGGTGTAGCCGGCGCGCTTGGCCATTTCGATGGCGGCGAAGGTTTCGGTCAGCGTGCCGATCTGGTTGATCTTGATCAGGATCGAGTTGGCGACGCCCTTCTGGATGCCTTCACGCAGGATCTTGGTGTTGGTGACGAACAGGTCGTCGCCCACCAATTGCACCTTCTTGCCCAACTGGTCGGTCAACAGCTTCCAGCCGTCCCAATCGTTTTCGGCCATGCCGTCTTCGATCGAGATGATGGGGTACTTGTCGCACCAGGTGGCCAGCAGGTTGGTGAATTCCTGCGAGGACAGCGAGATGCCGCCTTCGCCGGCCAGCGTGTACTTGCCGTCGCGGTAGAACTCCGAGCTGGCGCAATCCAGGCCCAGGGCGATCTGCGTGCCCGGCTCGTAACCGGCTTCGGTGATGGCCTTCAGGATCAGCTGGATGGCGGCTTCATGGCTGGGGACGTTGGGGGCAAAGCCGCCTTCATCGCCCACGGCCGTGGACATGCCCTGGCCGTGGATCAGCTTTTTCAGCATGTGGAAGACTTCAGCGCCCCAGCGCAGGGCCTCGCGGAAGCTGCCCGCGCCCACCGGCAAAATCATCAGTTCTTGCAGGTCCAGCGTGTTGTTGGCGTGCGCGCCGCCGTTGATGACGTTCATCATCGGCACGGGCATGCTCATGGGGCCGCTGCCGCCGAAATAGCGGTACAGCGACAGGCCGGATTCGTCGGCGGCGGCGCGGGCCACGGCCATACTGGCCGCCAGGATCGCATTGGCGCCCAGGCGTTCCTTGGACTCGGTGCCATCCAGCTCGATCAAGGTGCGATCGACGAAGGTCTGTTCCTGGGCATCCAGGCCCATCAATGCTTCGGAGATTTCCGTATTCAGGTTCTCAACGGCGCGCAGAACGCCCTTGCCCAGATAACGGCTCTTGTCCCCGTCGCGCAGCTCGATGGCTTCGCGGGCGCCGGTGGATGCGCCGGACGGCACGGCCGCGCGGCCCATGGCGCCGGATTCCAGCAGCACATCGCATTCCACGGTGGGGTTGCCGCGCGAATCCAGAATCTCGCGGCCGATGATGTCGACGATTGCACTCATGACTTTACATTCCCTGAACGATAAACATATTCATGACGGCCGCGCCCTCGCGGGCGTTGCGGGCACGGCGGTACTGCCAGGAGTCGTAGAAGGCCTGGGCGGCGGTCATCGACGGAAATTCCATGACGACGGTGCGGCCGGGCTTACGGCCCTCAAGGTGCTTGGTCTCACCGCCCCGCACCAGGACCTTGGCATCGTACGCGCGCATGGCGAGCGTGGACAGACGCTTGTAGTCTTCGTATTGCGCGGGCTTGGTCACCGTGACTTCGGCGATGATGTAAGCACTCATGGGGTTCCTTCAGAGCAGTGGCGTTGAAAGGGGGTGGGCGCCGGATACGGCAAAGCCGCCAGTGTCGCGCAAAGCGGCCTGGCGACACCTGTCCGATGCTAATTGGTTGTATCCGAAAGAAGCGCCGCCGCCTAGTGCGGCGCTGGAGAAATGGGCCGCGGCCCCGAGGATCCGCTTACGGAACTCGAGACCGCGAACCGGCATTACGCCTCCTGACCGCGGCGAGACTTCTGCTCGATGGCGGCGCGGATATAGCTGGAGAACAACGGATGGCCATCACGCGGGGTCGACGTGAACTCCGGGTGGAACTGCACGCCCACGAACCACGGGTGGTCGGGCAATTCCATCATTTCCGGCAGGTTTTCGGTCGGCGTGCGGGCGCTGATCACCATGCCGGACTCTTCCAGTCGCGGCACGTAGACGTTGTTGACCTCGTAGCGGTGACGGTGACGCTCATTCACTTCGTCGCCGTAGATGGTCTGCGCGCGGGTGCCCGGCTTGATCGGCACGCGCTGCGCGCCCTTGCGCATGGTGCCGCCCAGGTCGGACGAATTGTCGCGCTTTTCGACCTTGCCTTCGCGGTCCATCCATTCGGTGATCAGTGCCACCACCGGATGGGGCGCAGAAGGGTCGAATTCAGTGCTGTTGGCGCCGCCCAGGCCGGCGACGTGGCGCGCGAACTCGATGACGGCCAGTTGCATGCCCAGGCAGATGCCCAGATACGGCACGCCGTTTTCACGGGCGTAGCGGATCGCGGCGATCTTGCCTTCGGTGCCGCGCTTGCCGAAGCCGCCCGGAACCAGAATGGCGTCAAGATGCTTCAGTTGGTCGGTACCGCGGGTTTCGATGTCTTCCGAATCGATGTATTCGATGTTGATCTTCGAGCGCGTGTGGATGCCGGCGTGAACCAGGGCTTCCGTCAGCGACTTGTACGATTCGGTCAGGTCGACGTACTTGCCGACCATGCCGATCGTCAGCTGGTGCTGCGGGTGCTCCAGCGCTTCGACCAGGTTGTCCCACATGGACAGATCGGCCGGCGGCGGGGTCAGGCCCAACGCTTCGCAGACGATATTGTCCACGCCTTGCTTGTGCAGCATGGCGGGAATCTTGTAGATGGAATCGGCATCCCAGACCGAGATGACGGCGTCCAGCGGCACGTTCGAGAACATCGAGATCTTGGCGCGCTCATCGTCCGGGATGGGACGGTCGGCGCGGCACAGCAGCGCGTTCGGGTAGATACCGATTTCGCGCAGCTTCTGGACCGAATGCTGCGTAGGCTTGGTCTTGAGTTCGCCGGCGGAAGCGATGAACGGCACCAGGGTCAGGTGCACGAAGGCCGCGTTGTTGCGGCCCATGCGCAGGCTCATCTGGCGCGCGGCTTCCAGGAAAGGCAGGGACTCGATGTCGCCCACGGTGCCGCCGATTTCGACGATGGCGACATCCGTGTTGCCGTTCCAGCCCGCTTCGGCGCCACGGGCGATGAAGTCCTGGATTTCGTTGGTGATGTGCGGAATCACCTGGACGGTTTTGCCCAGGTAGTCGCCACGCCGTTCCTTGCGCAGCACCGATTCGTAAATCTGGCCGGTGGTGAAGTTGTTCACCTTGTGCATGCGAGCGGAAATGAAACGCTCGTAGTGGCCCAAGTCCAGATCGGTTTCGGCGCCGTCTTCCGTGACGAACACTTCACCGTGCTGGAAGGGGCTCATCGTGCCCGGATCGACGTTGATGTACGGATCGAGCTTCAGCATGGTGACCTGCAAACCACGCGACTCGAGAATGGCGGCGAGCGACGCAGCGGCGATGCCCTTGCCCAGGGAAGACACCACTCCGCCGGTGACAAATACGTATTTGGTCATCGTAATGAGCACCCGGGACGAGCGGGCGCGTGCGGGAAATTTGGATTATAGCCGGGAGGCGGAAGTTATTTGGGTTTTCCCCTAGCGCTGACGCGTAACATTTGGCAGCACTCAAATGCCGGCCTGGGCGCGCCGCATTCACGCGGGCCCAAGACGCCGTGATATGTTCGATCCCTAATTTTCGACCCCGCTTTTTCTCAACTTTCCGCCACCGTCGATGACCCCTTCCACGTTTCCAGCATCAGCGTCGCCTTCCCCGGCATCCGCTCCTTTGGCCGCCGCCGCCTCGCTCGCCTGGCGCCTGGCGTTGACCGCCGTCATCGTGCGCCTGGCTTACGGCGCATTGGTGCAGGGCTACACCATGCTGGCCCTGCCCCAATTCGACCAAATGCGCGAAATGTACAGCCAGCCGCAATACCTGATGCCGCTGCTGACCAACATCCTGGCATCCGCCGTCATGGTCGGTTTGACGGTGTGGGGCACGATGCATGGCTGGCTGCGCCGCCACAACACCACGGCGGTGGACGAGCCGCGCAAGCTGTTCGGCACCTTTATCGCCTTGCAGCTGATCTACACCTTGATGGTGTCGGCGGCCAGCGCCTACCTGCACAACGTGGGCATGCGCTTCGTCATGCAGAACCGCGGTGCGCTGACCGAGCAGTTCGGCCTTGAACTGACCGGCCAGTTCCTGACCATGGCCATGCTTTTCCGCGTGGTGAACATCGTGCTGGAAATCGTCGGCATGTGCCTGGTCGTGCGCATTGCCGCCTGGACGGTGCAACGCAAGGGCGCGCCAGGCGCACCCGCCTACGGTCGGCGGCACGCCGCCTGGATCGCCGGGCTGACCGTGCTGGCCTGGCAGTTGACCGTATCAATCGCCGCGGGCGGCTATTTGCAAATGATGGTTCTGGATGCCGGCTGGACGGCCTTTGTGTTGGGCTATATCGCGCTGCCCGCGTTGCTGTTCGCGCTGTGCGTCGTCACCTGCCTGAAGGCACTGCCGCGCCACATCGGCCGCGCCCGCCTCGGGCGTGCCGTCGCCCATGGCAGCCTGGCCTTCTGGCTGGCCCAGGCGGCCGGCATCGGCCTGGCCTATCTGGCCGTCAAGGCCATGACATGGAGCCAGATGATGCGCGCCGCGCAGTCTTATTCGGCAAGCGCTGCCGTGCTGGCGATCTACGCCGCGCTGCTGGTGATGGGGTGCATGGCCGGCGCCCTGGCGCTGTACTGGGGCGCCAGGCAGGCGGCGAAGTCGGCCTGAGCGTTGTCGCCGGCCCCGCCTGGCGACCGTCCTACGCGCGGATCGGCGCGGTGCTGCGTTCAAGCCAAGCCAGGGCCTCGCCTTGCACCAGCGGAGACAGTCGCTCGAACACCGTCTTGTGATAGTCGTTCAGCCACGCGATTTCGTCCGCGCGCATCAGCGACACCTCGATGCAACGCGTGTCGATCGGGCATAGCGTCAGCGTCTCAAAGCACAGGAATTCGCCCAATTCCGACGTCAGCCAGCTGCGGTTGGCGACCAGGTTTTCGATGCGCACGCCCCAACGGCCCGGGCGATAGATACCGGGTTCGTTCGACGTGATCATGCCCGGCTCCATCGCGGTGTGCGGACCCGGCATGGCGCGGTACGAAATCACCTGCGGGCCTTCGTGCACGTTCAGGAAATAGCCCACGCCGTGGCCGGTGCCATGGCCGTATTCCGCCCCGCCTTCCCAGATGGGCGCGCGCGCAATGGCGTCCAGCATGGGCGACGGCGTGCCGCGCGGGAACGACGCGCGCGACAACGCGATCATGCCCTTGAGCACCAGCGTGAAGTCCACTTTCTGATCGGCGCTGGGCGTGCCCACCGCAACCACGCGGGTGATGTCGGTAGTGCCGCCCAGGTACTGGCCGCCCGAATCGATCAGCAACAGGCCATCGCCTTCGATGGTGGCGTGCGATTCCGGCGTGGCGCGGTAATGCGGCATGGCGCCGTTGGCGTTGAATCCGGCGATGGTGGCAAAGCTGGGGCAGACGTAGGCCGGGCGGCGGGCGCGGGCGGCGGTGATCTGCTCATCGATGGTCAGTTCGGTAATGGTTTCCTTGCCCTGCGCGCCTTCAAACCAGGAAAAGAACTCACACAGCGCGGCGCCGTCCTGGGCCATCGCCTGGCGCACATGGGCCAGTTCGGCATCCGTCTTGCGCGACTTGAACAAGGTGGACGGGTTGATCGCTTCAATGCGCGGCACGGCGGGGTCCATGGCGTGGAACACGCCGCAGGTCACGCGCGCCGGGTCGATCAGCAGCGTCTGGTCCCGTTCCAGCGAGGCCAAGGCGTCCGCGGCCTGCGCATAGCCTGCCACTTCGACGCCATCGGCAGCCAGCGTGGCGCGCAGCGTGTCGTCGATCTTGCCGTCGGCCACGAATAGCGTGGCGTGGTCCAGGCCGATCAGCGCATGGCCGACGAACACCGGGTTGTACTCCACGTCGGCCCCGCGCAGGTTCAGCAGCCACGCGATGTCGTCCACGGTGCAGATGAAATGCACATCGGCGCCGTGTGCGCGCATGGCGCCGCGCACCTGCGCCAGCTTGTCGGCGCGGGTCACGCAGGCTTCGGGCGCAACGTGTTCATAGATCCTGGCGTCGGGCAGGCCCGCGCGGTCGGTCCAGATGTCGTCCAGCAAGTCTTCCCGGATTTCCAGCGTGGCGCCAGACTTGGCGGCCGCTGCCGACAAGGCGCGGAACGCGCCCAGGCCCAGCACCTGGCCGTCAACGCCGATAACGTCGCCCGCGCCGGTGTTGGCGGCCAGCCAGTCGACATGACCGGGGGTGGACGCCAGCGCAATCTTCATCAGCTGCACGCCGGTGCCTGCCAGTTGCGCCTCGGCCTGCACCCAGTAGCGGCTGTCCACCCACAGCCCGGCAAAGTCGGCCGTGACCACCAGCGTGCCGACCGACCCCGTGAAGCCCGACAGCCAGCGCCGCCCCTGCCAGCGCGCCGGCAGGTACTCGGACAGGTGCGGGTCCGAAGACGGAACAATATAGGCGGACAGGCCGCGGCGGCTCATGGCCTGCCGCAGTTGGGCGATACGGGCGTCGGTGCTAGACATGGGGGATGGGATCCTTAGCGCAACATGAAAGACATGGCGGCCAGGCTGTTCAACGTGCGGACGGCCGACTGCATGCTATCCACGGTGAATCGCAAGGTCACGCCGTCCACGCGTTCCAGCGTGGGCCACATGCAGAACAGGTCGGCCAGCGCCGCGCTCTGTGTCTGCAACCGGCATTCTATAGGGGCGGGAATGCGGAAAGGAACGGGTTTCGGATCGGCGGCGGACGTGGCCTTGCCCTTGAGCTTGCGCACCGCGGTCTCGGCGGCGGCGGCGATGGCGCGGCGCGCGGCGGCGGGCGACAAGGTCACGCCGCTGCCCTGGCCATGGGCCACTTTGGTCTGCACCCATTCAGCGCCGGGGAACGTGTCGCGCGTTTCGGCGATGAACACGTCGTCGCCCGTACCCAAGATTACGGGCACGCCCATTTCGCCGGCCAGCGCGCCATACAGGCCCGCTTCGCCCAGCTCCATGCCGTTGATCAGCACGCGCGCGAAGGCAAAGCTGTTGATCGTGTGCGCCAGAATGCCGCGCCCTTGCGAACGCGAGTGATAGCCGATCATGAAGACGGCGTCGCAGCCCTCTTCCAAGCCGCCCATCATGCCCAGGTAGCGCGGCTTGCCCAGCACCAGGCGCGCGCGTTCGTCCAGGCCGTCGGGCAGCAGGTTGCGAAACCCGCCGTGCGAATCGTTGACCAGGATTTCTTCGGCGCCGCCTGCAATGGCGCCTTGCACGGCCGCGTTGGCCTCGGCGGTCATCCAGGCGCGGGCGCGCTCGTATTCGCCGTTGCCGGCGCGGACTTGCTCGGCGTGGAAGACGCCGGCGACGCCTTCGATATCGGTGGAAATCAGGATCTTCATGGGGTCAGCCTTCAAGGAATTCAGAATGCGGTGTCGGACAGCCATTGGCGCCACTGCGGCGCGGCCTCGCGGATGGCCGCGCGGTGATGGCCGCTGCGCCCGGTCACGGCGTCGGCGTGCCACAGCGCGGCGATGATGGCTTGTTCGCAGGCTTCGGCAGCGGCTTCGAACAAGGGGTCGATACGGGTTTCGTGCAGCATCGCCACGGCGGGCATCGGCTGCTCGGCCAGTTGCGGCACGGTGTACGCGGTGGAAAAGGCCAGCGCGATGTCACCGCTGCCGTGGCCGAACACGGACCCCGTGCGCGCCAGGCCCGCGCCCGCGCGCAGCGACAGGCGGCGCAATTGGCGCGAGTCCAGCGGCGCGTCGGTGGCCAGCAACAAGATGATGGAGCCCTTCTCCGGCGCAATCGCGGCGTTCTCGCCTTGCTGCGCCAAGCCCCGGTCCAGCTGGTCGGCCAGACGGCGGCCAAACGGGCGGCCAGCCACGGTCAGGTTGGGCAAGCGGCCGAAGTTGGCCAGCACCAGCGCGCCAACGGTGTAGCGCAGGCCGGGCTGGATGGACGCCACGCGGGACGCCGAGCCAACACCGCCCTTGAACGAAAAGCACGACATGCCGCGCCCGGCGCCGACCGCCCCCTGGTCGAACGCTTTGGCCGCGCGGGCGTAGGCCTCGGCGTAATGCGATTCCTGCACGGCCAGCGCCTGGATGTCGTTCAAGTAGCCGTCATTGCATTCGAACACCAGCGGGTTCACGGTGGCCATGCCGCGCCCGATCTCGGGGTTGGCCGCGATGGCCTGGCGAATCTGCGCGTTGGCGACGGTGCCCACGCCAAAGGTGTTGGTCAGCGCGACAGGCGTTTCCAGCACGCCCAGCTCTTGCACCTGGACCAGGCCCGTGCTTTTGCCAAAGCCGTTCAGCACGGTGGCAGAGGCAGGAACCTTGTCCAGAAATGGGTCGCCGGCGTGCGGGCGCACGACGGTGACGCCCGTCTGCTGCGCGCCGTCGGCCAGCGTGCAATGGCCGACGGTGACGTCGCCGACGTCGCAAATCGAATCCAGGGGCCCTGACGGCAGCACGCCGATGCGGGGCAGATCCAGCGCTTGTTTGTTCATGATTGCCGCGTGTTGCCACGCTCCTTAATGCAAAACGCCGCCGCCCTTCGGGAAGGGGCGACGGCGCAGATAGTGCCCCCAAGCCGCGCGCCTTTGGGGCGGGCTGCCCCGCCTTGGGGCGGCCCGGCGACAGGGCCTTTCCTATTTACTTGCAGGTATCACTTGCGGTCGATCTTCGGATCGAGCGCGTCGCGCAGGCCGTCGCCCAGCAGGTTGAACGCCAACACCGTCAGGAAGATCGCCAGCGCCGGGAAGATGGCCACGTGCGGGGCGATGACCATGTCGGCGCGCGCCTCGTTCAGCATGGCGCCCCACTCGGGCGTGGGAGGCGACGCACCCATGCCCAGGAACGACAGGCTGGCGGCGGTGATGATCGACGTGCCGATGCGCATCGTGCCGTACACCACGATCGGCGAGATCGTGCCGGGCAGGATGTGGCGCATGATGATCGTCCAGTCGGACGCGCCCACGCTCTTGACGGCTTCAACATACGTCATCTGCTTGATCGACAGCGTGTTGCCGCGCACCAGGCGGGCAAACGCCGGCACGCTGAACACGGCCACGGCCACGATCACGTTGACCATGCTGGAACCCAGGATGGCCACCACGCCGATTGCCAGCAGCATGCCCGGAAACGCCAGCAGCACGTCCGAGATACGCATCGTGATGCGTTCCCACCAGCCTTCGTAGTAACCGGCCATCAAGCCCATGAAGGTGCCGACGATGGCGCCCATGGCCACCGACAGGAAGCCCGCGGCCAGCGAGATCCGGGCGCCCATGACAATGCGGCTGAAGATGTCGCGACCCAGCGAATCCACGCCCAGCCAGTGGGTCAGCGACGGGCCGGCGTTAAGCGCGTCGTAGTCGAAGAAATTCTCGGGGTCGAAGGGCACGATCCACGGCGCGAACGCCGCGACCACAACCAGCAACAGCACGAACATGCCGGCGCCCACGGCCAGCTTCTGCTTCTTGAATTTGCGCCAAAATTCGGTGGCGGGCGTGCGCACGTCGTTCTTCGGAACGGCGGCGACCATCGTGGCGGGTGTCGGATTGCTCATGGCCGCCTCACTTGTAACGGATGCTGGGATTGATGACGCCATAGAGCACGTCGACAATCAGGTTGATCAAAATGAATTCCAGCGAGAACAGCAGCACCAGGCCCTGAATCACCGGATAGTCGCGCTGGGTCACGGCATCAACCAGCAGGCGGCCAAGGCCGGGCCAGTTGAAGACGGTTTCCACCACGATCGAGCCGCCCAGCAAGAAGCCGAACTGCAAGCCCATCATGGTGACCACGGGAATCAGCGCGTTGCGCAGCGCGTGCTTGATGACGACGCGGCGCTCGGTCAGGCCCTTGGCGCGGGCCGTGCGCACGAAGTCTTCCTGGATCACTTCCACGAACGATGCGCGGGTAAAGCGCGCCATCACGGCGGCTACCGCGGCACCCAGCGTGATGGACGGCAGGATGTAGTGTTGCCAGGTCGAGGCGCCCACGGTCGGCAGCCAGCCCAGGTTCACGGAGAACACCTGCATCAGCATCATGCCCAGCGCGAACGCGGGGAACGAAATGCCCGACACCGCCAGCGTCATGCCAAGCCGGTCGGGCCAGCGATTGCGCCAGACCGCGGACACGATCCCGATGATCATGCCGAAGGTCACTGACCACACCATGCTGGCAAGCGTCAGCCACAACGTGGGCATGAAACGGTCGGAAATCTCGGTCGAGACGGGGCGCTTGGTACGCAGCGAGGTACCCAGGTCGCCTTGCAGCATGTGGCTGAAGTAGCGCACGAACTGCTGCGGCAGGGGCAAATCCAGCCCAAGTTCCTTGCGCACGAGCTCAACGGTTTGCTGGTCGGCCTCCTGGCCCGCGGCCAGTCGCGCCGGGTCGCCCGGAAGCATGTGCACAAACAGGAACACGACCACGGCTACCAGCAGCAGCGTGGGGATCATGCCCAGAAGACGTTTGACGATGTAGGTCAGCATTGAAATTCCTGCAACATCGGCGGGGACACCGCGCCCCCGCCGTATGTGGCCTTACAAGGGCCCGAAGGCCCCAAGAGTGACTGCTAGGTTTACTGCTTCAGGTCGATGTCGCCGAACCAGAACGAGGTGTCCGGTTCCACGTACACGCCCGACAGGTTCTTGGACTTCACGTACAGGTTGTTCTGGGTCACCAGGAAGGCCCACGGGGCGTCCTTCCAGATGGTTTCCTGAACGCCCTTGTAGATTTCAGTCTTCTTGGCGCGGTCGGTCGTGGCCAAGGCTTCCTGAACGCCGTCGTCCACCGACTTGTTCGAGTAGTACGACACGTTGTTCAGCACCGGCGGGAAAGCAGCGGTGGTCAGCAGCGGACGCAGACCCCAGTCGGCTTCACCGGTCGAGGACGACCAGCCGGCGTAGTACATGCGGACCTTGGCATCTTCCGGCTTCTGCACCTGTTGCACGCGCTGCACGCGCTGACCCGATTCCAGCACTTCAACCTGCACCTTGATGCCGACTTGCGCCAGCTGCTGTTGCAGGAACTGAACCACCTTCACCGAGGTGCCGTCGTTATAGGCGGACCACAGCTGGCTTTCGAAGCCATTGGGGTAGCCGGCTTCGGCCAGCAGGGCCTTGGCCTTCTTGATGTCGTACGGCCACGGGCCCGACTTGTGCGCAAAATCCACGCCCTTGGGCACCACGCCGTCCACGACGGTGGCGTAACCCGAGAAGGCGACCTTGGCCAGCGCTTCCTTGTTGATGGCGTAGTTGATGGCTTCGCGCACCTTGACGTTGTCGAACGGCTTTTGCTGCGTGTTCATCGACAGGTAGCGGGCCATGATCGAGTTCTGGTGATCGACCACGTCCAGCTTGTCGTTCTTCTTGAGCACGGCGGCTTGTTCGAACGGCACCGGGAAGGCGAACTGCGCTTCACCCGTCTGCACCACGGCGGCGCGGGTGTTGTTGTCGGTCACGGTACGGAAGGTCAGCGTGTCGACCTTGGGGTAGCCCTTCTTCCAGTAGCCGTCGAACTTCTTGACCTTCAGGTATTCGGCCGGCTTCCATTCGACGAATTCGAACGGGCCGGTGCCCACCGGGTGGAAGCCGATTTCCTTGCCGTACTTGGCCAGCGCGGCCGGCGAGATCATCATGGCGGCCGGGTGGGCCAGCGCGTTGATGAAGGCCGAGAACGGCTTCTTCAACGTGATCTTGATGGTCATCGGGTCAACCACTTCGGTCTTGTCGATGACGCTGAACTGGATGTAGCGCGACAGGCGGTTTTCCGGGTTGGCCGGACGATCGAAGTTGATCTTGACCGCTTCGGCATTGAAGTCGGTGCCGTCGTGGAACTTCACGCCGGGACGCAGCTTGAACGTGTAGACCAGGCCGTCTTCGCTGACGGTGTAGTCGGTGGCCAGCACCTTCTGAACCTTCAGGTCCTTGTCGAATTCGAACAGGCCTTCGTAGTAGGCCTTGCCGGCAGCCTGGTTCAGCGTGCTGTTGGTGTTGTACGGATCAAGCGTTTCCAGTGCGATGGAGACGGCAAACGTCACGTCCTTGGCTGCATGCGCCAACGGCGAAGTGAGCACGCCGAAGGCCACCGCGGCGGCGGCCATCAACTTGGTGGGGCGCAGAACTTTCATCATTGCAACTCCTGGTTCCAAAATGGAATTAGGGGGTTTGGTGGAAGAAAAATAGGTACGACAACGGAATCAATACGCGCCGCCGACCGGATGGCGGGCAACAAAGTGATCGGTTCCAACCTGCACCAGCGGCTGCACCACCGGCTCGTCGCCGAGCTTGCGGATCGGGCTGGGAATTTCATCGGACAACAAGGTGCGCTTCAGGTGGCGACGCGCCGGATCGGCGATCGGCACGGCCGACATCAGCTTCTTGGTGTACGGGTGCTGCGGATTTTCAAAAATGGCGCGACGCGGGCCGATCTCAACGATCTGGCCCAGGTACATCACCGCCACGCGGTGGCTGACGCGTTCCACCACGGCCATATCGTGCGAGATGAACAGGAACGAAATGCCCATGTCGCGTTGCAGGTCGATCAGCAGGTTCACGATTTGCGCCTGGATGGAGACGTCCAGCGCCGACACGGATTCGTCCGCGATCACGACCTTGGGGTTCAGGGCCAGCGCGCGCGCGATGCAGATGCGCTGGCGTTGGCCGCCCGAGAATTCGTGCGGATAGCGCTGCGCCATTTCAGGCGGCAGGCCCACGCGTTCCAGCAATTCCGACACGCGGCGTTCGGCTTCCTTGCCCTTGGCCACGCCGTGCACCAGCAGCGGCTCCATGATCGAGAAGCCCACGGTAACGCGCGGGTCCAGCGAGGCGAACGGGTCCTGGAACACAAACTGGATGTCGCGGCGCAGGGACTGCAATTCGTTGTTCTTCAGGCTGACGATGTCACGCCCGCCGAACTTGATTTCGCCGGCCTGGCTATCGACCAGGCGCAGCAGCGAACGGCCGGTCGTGGACTTGCCGCAACCGGACTCGCCCACCAGCGACAGCGTTTCGCCAGGGTACAGGTCGAAGCTGACCTGTTCCACCGCATGCACGCGGCGCTGCACGCGGCTGAGAATGCCGCCGCGCAGGTCAAAGCGGGTCACCAGGTTGCGCACCGACAGAATCGGTTCGCGCTTGGCGGCCGGCACTTCCTGCGTGCTGCTGATGCCGGGCTCGGCCACGGGCTGGGCCTGGCCTTCCACTTGCAGCAGCGGGAAGCGCGCGGGCAGATCAGTGCCTTCCATGGCGCCAAGCTTGGGCACGGCCGACAGCAGCGCCTTGGTGTAGGTGTGCTGCGGCGCCGAGAACACTTGTTCAGACGGGCCTTCTTCAACCTTGTCGCCGCGGTACATGACCAACACGCGGTCGGCCACTTCAGCCACCACGCCCATGTCGTGGGTGATGAACACCACGCCCATGTGCATTTCTTCCTGAAGCTGACGGATCAGTTGCAGGATCTGCGCCTGGATGGTGACATCCAGCGCCGTGGTCGGTTCATCGGCGATCAGCAGCGCGGGCTTGCAGGCCAGCGCCATGGCGATCATCACGCGTTGGCGCATGCCGCCCGACAGTTGATGCGGGTAGCGGTCCAGCACGGACTTGGCTTCCGGGATGCGCACCTGTTCCAGCATGCGCAGCGCTTCGGCGCGCGCGGCGGCGGCGTCCTTGCCCTGGTGCTGGCGGATCGATTCGGCGATCTGGTCCCCGGCGGTGAACACCGGGTTCAGCGACGTCATCGGCTCCTGGAAAATCATGGCCATGTCGGCGCCGCGCACATTACGCATGACGCGCTGGCTGGAATTGGCCAGGTCGACCACGGCACCGTTGCGGCGGCGCAGCGCCATGCGGCCCTGGGCGATGCGCCCACCGCCATGTTCCACCAGACGCATGAGCGCCAGGGACGTCACCGATTTGCCCGAACCCGATTCGCCCACGATGGCCAGGGTTTCACCCCGATCCACATGGAACGACAGGTTGCGCACGGCTTCGACCGTGCGCTCGGAACCCACGAAGCGCACCGTCAGGTCGTCGACCTGGACCACGCGGTTTTCCGGCAGCGCCAGGCTGTTTGCGCGATCAACCATCTTTATTAATCCCCAAAATCAAAACAGAACCCGTCACGCTCATCGGTAGATGGCGGTGACCGGCTTTTCGCCAACGCGGGCGTAACCGCGATACATGCCTTCCGTGTTGAACGGCAAGGCCACATTGCCCTGGGCGTCAACGGCCACCAGGCCGCCCTTGCCGCCGATGGTGGGCAGTTTTTCCATCACGACGCGGTCGGCCGCCTCTTGCAGCGACGCGCCGCTGTATTCCATCTGTGCCGCCACGTCGTAAGCGGCGACCATGCGGATGAACATCTCGCCGGTGCCCGTGGTGGATACCGCGCAGGTCTTGTTGCTGGCGTAGGTGCCGGCGCCGATCAAGGGCGCATCGCCCACGCGGCCGACCTGCTTGTTGGTGATGCCGCCGGTCGACGTGGCCGCGGCCACGTTGCCTTGCGCGTCGACCGCCACTGCGCCCACGGTGCCGAACTTCTTGTCGGCGTCCAGCGGGTCGGCCGGCGCGGGCTGGCCGCGCGCCACCATGGCCTGGCCGTCGTGGTCAAGCACGGCGGCGTCGGGCGTCTCGCGCTGCACGCGCAGCAGTTGTTCGCGGCGGGCGTCGGTAGAGAAATAGGACGGGTCCACGATCTCCAGGCCTTCGGCCTTGGCGAAAGCTTCAGCGCCCTCGCCCACGAACAGAACGTGCTTGCTGTTTTCCATGACCTTGCGCGCGGCAAAAATGGGGTTGCGCACACAATTGACGTTGGCAATCGCGCCGGAACGCAGCGTGGCGCCATCCATGATGGCGGCATCCAGCTCGTGCGTGGCGGCGCTGGTGAACACGGCGCCGTGGCCCGCGTTGAACAGCGGGCAATCTTCCAGCAGGCGCACGGCTTCGGTAACGGCGTCCAGGGCGCTGCCGCCACGTGCCAGCACGGCTTGGCCGGCCGTCAGGATGGACTCCAGGGCGGCCAGGTATTCCTGTTCTTTCTCGGGCGACATGGCCGCGCGGGACATCGCGCCGGCGCCACCGTGAATGGCAATCACGGGTTGAATCATCGTTTACCTACTCCATGGATAAGCCACGGCATCACGGACTGGGTCACCCCAGCGGCTGCCGCAACGGAATTCTTGGCCCGATAGGCCACGGCTGCGGACAAGGCTTCGATGAGGCCCAGCGCAGCGGTTTCGGAATTGGGGATCAGCTGGCGCGCGGAAAACGCGTACAGCACAACGGAGGCCGTCGGCGCCAGCGGCGACGTGGGCTTGTCGGTCAGCACCAGCACCGGCACGCCGGCCTGCTTGGCGGCGGCCGCCAGCGTCACCGTGTCGGCCAGATAGCGGGGAAAGCCGATTGCAATCACCAGGTCGTTGGACGTCATGCGCGACATCTGCCGCGCCGCGTGCGACACGCCGCCGGGGCCCGCCAGCGATTCAACGGAATGCAGGTGCATGCACAGGCCGCGCTGCAACAGGCCGGCCAGGAAACCGCTGGCGCCAAAGCCGATGATGAAGACGCGTTCGGCCGCCAGGATGGCCTGCACCGCCTGCTCACAGGCAGCGGAATCCAGCGACTGCAAGTTGCGCTGCGCGTTGCGGATGTCTTCTTCCAGCGTGGCGGCAAAGATCTGCACGGCGCTGGCGGAATGCGCCAGTTCGGTGCGCAGCTTTTCCACGGGTTCCAGCGCGGCTTCGAAGCCACGCGCCAGTTCGGCGCGAAACTGCGGATAACCCGGCAGGTCCAGCGCACGCGCAAAGCGATTGGCCGTGGCCACGGATACGCCCACTGCCGCCGCGAATTCGTCGATGGTCATGGTGGCAACGCGAAACTGGTGCGCCAGCACGTACTCGGCCATCTTGTGCTGCGTCCGGCTCAGCGCGGGCTGGGCCCGGGCGATCCGATCAGCGATCGTAAGTACGGCCTTGTTCATCGTGTGCGGGGGGTTCGGCTTATCTGGCGATTGTGTAAATCTGTTTACACGCAAATTTTAAATAAGAAAATTCCTTTTCATACTAAGGGTATACCCGTGAAATTATGTAACAACGGCGGATTGTCGCGGGACGGCCCGTGCGAATGAAACAGGAATGAAGCGGGAAAGACCCAAAAAGAAACGGGGCCGCTTTGAGGTACGCTATCGGCGCTCTGCTTTTCCCCCTTATCGACCCGCTGACTTGGACTGCCGCAATGCCCGATTGGATCTGCAAACCCCACCAGGAACTCACCGTGCCCGAGATCTACGCGATTCTTCGGCTGCGCACGGAAGTGTTCGTCGTTGAGCAAAACTGCGTTTTCCAGGACATCGACGGCAAGGACCTGATGGGCCAGACGTCGCACCTGATGGCATGGCAGGACGGGCAGCTGGCCGCGTATTGCCGCATCCTGGACCCGTCGCTGAAAGACGGCCAGATTGAAGTCGGCCGGGTGATCACCGCGCCCTGGACGCGCGGCCAGGGCCTGGGCCACGAGCTGATCCGCCACGCCATGGCCGAAGTGCGCCAACGCTGGCCGGGCCGCGCCATGTATCTGGGCGCGCAGGCGCGGCTGCGCAACTACTACGGCGGGCACGGCTTTGTGCAGGTCACCGAGGAATACATTGAAGACGGCATCCCGCATGTGGGGATGCGCCTGGACGCGGCGGCGTAGCGCCTCGCGCCACGCGCCCCGTACCGCAGAAATGAAAACGCCCCTTTGCGGGGCGTTTCCATTGGTGCATCAAGGGTCGCCTACAAGGGGCGCGAACAAAGGGCGCCTACAAGGGTCGTTTACTTGACCGACGACACGTCCAGCTTGGCCAGCGTCTTGGACTGGATTTCGTCCACCGTCACGCCGGGCGCCGTTTCCAGCAGCTTCAGGCCGTTTTCGGTGACTTCCATCACGCCCAGGTCGGTAATGATCAGATCAACCACGCCCACGCCCGTCAGCGGCAAATTGCATTCGGGCAGCAGCTTGATGTCTTCGGTGCCGTCTTTCTTCTTGGCCACGTGCTCCATCAGGACTACGACGCGGCCAACGCCGGCCACCAGGTCCATCGCGCCGCCCATGCCCTTGACCATCTTGCCCGGAATCATCCAGTTGGCCAGGTCGCCCTTTTCGGACACCTGCATCGCGCCCAGGATGGCCAGGTTGATCTTGCCGCCGCGGATCATCGCGAACGAATCGGCCGACGAAAAGATCGACGAGCCCGGCAACGTCGTTACCGTCTGCTTGCCGGCGTTGATCAGGTCGGCGTCGACTTCGTCATCGGTGGGAAACGGGCCGATGCCCAACAGGCCGTTTTCGGATTGCAGCCACACTTCCACGCCCTTGGGCACGTGGTTGGCAACCAGGGTCGGCAAGCCGATACCCAGGTTCACGTAAAAACCGTCTTGCAGCTCGCGCGCGGCGCGCGCCGCCATTTCATCGCGGGACCATGCCATGTCGTCTTCTCCTTAGGCCGGGCGAGTGGTGCGTTGTTCGATGCGCTTTTCCGGCGTCGTGTTCAGCACGATCCGTTGCACATAGATGCCGGGCAGGTGGATCTGATCGGGATCCAGGCTGCCGGTGTCAACGATCTGTTCAACCTCGACCACCGTGAACTTGCCGGCCATCGCGACGTTCGGGTTGAAGTTGCGGGCCGTCTTGCGAAATACCAGGTTGCCGCTGCGGTCGGCGATGTGCGCCTTGACCAGCGACACGTCCGGCACAAGCGAACGCTCCATCACGTATTGCTGGCCGTCGAATTCGCGGATTTCCTTGCCGTCGGCCACGATGGTGCCCACGCCCGTGCGGGTGAAGAAGGCGGGAATACCCGCACCGCCGGCGCGCAGCTTTTCAGCCAACGTGCCCTGCGGGGTGAATTCAAGTTCGAGTTCGCCGGACAGGTACTGGCGTTCGAATTCCTTGTTCTCGCCCACGTAGGACGCGATCATCTTGCGCACCTGACGCGTGTTCAGCAACTGGCCCAGGCCAAAGCCGTCGACGCCCGCATTGTTGCTGATGCAAGTCAGGTCCTTCACGCCCGAATCGCGCAGCGCGGCGATCAGGGCTTCGGGAATACCGCAAAGGCCGAAACCGCCCACGGCGATCATCTGACCGTCCTTGACGATGCCTGCCAGCGCCTCCTGGGCGCTTGCAAAAACCTTGTCCATCGCTCCAACTCCTAGTTAAGGTCTAACCGAAGAGAGCCCGCCCCGCCGCTTGCGCGGTGTGTCCCATGGGATCAAAGAAAGCCGGGGTAAGCCCTGTTTTTCCTTGGAGCGCGGCTGCCGGCGTCGGCCCCCAGATGGCATCAAGACACTGCCCGATGTCTCCGGGTTGCGGCGCCGAGGGTGGCGCGCCCCTTTATTTCTATTGTGATTTTGCGCTTGATTTTAACGGCATGACCGGCGTTTTAGCGCCGTTATTCTGACGCAGCCGCCTGGAATTGCGTCGCCATTTGGGCCAGCACTTCGGGCGGCCACGGTGCGGACGTATTGGCCACGTAATCCATCCAGACTAGCACGTTGCGACCACGTGCATAGGGCCCGGCGTCGTCGCCGACCTTCTCAAGCAGCAGCTCGAATTCGGCGCTGGAACGGCCGATGCGCGTGACTTTGTGCGTGACCCGCACCGTGGCCGGGTAGGTCAGCGGGCGCAGGAAATCGCACGAGGCGTGGGCCAGGATGGCGCCGTTATCGGCGGGCAGCGCAAAGCCCGCGTCATACAGGATCTGCATGCGGGCCTCTTCCATGAGACGGAAATACAGCGTGTTGTTCAGATGATTCAAGGCGTCAGAGTCGCCCCACCGCAAAGGCAATTCAGTCTGATGGGTATCGCCCACCGCCAGAATCCGCGCAGACAGATTGTCCGGGTTCACCAATTACTCCTGAAGGCTAAAAGAAATACGAAGGCGTACACGGCCTCCGCCTGCAATACAATCGCCGATATTACTTCCAGCCAAATATGGAATACATACGGGGAGCTTTGCAAATGTCTGAACGCGAGTCGATGGAATATGACGTGGTCGTGGTTGGCGGTGGACCCGCCGGCCTGGCCACCGCAATCCGTCTAAAGCAGCTGGCCGCTGAAAAGAATCAGGAAATCGGCGTATGCGTGCTTGAGAAGGGCGCGGAGCTGGGTGCGCACATCCTGTCCGGCGCCGTCATGGACCCGTTGGCGCTGACCGAACTGATTCCCGACTGGAAAGAAAAAGGCGCGCCGCTGAACGTGCCGGTCACGCAGGACAAGTTCATGTTCCTGTCCCAGACCGGCGCGCGCGCCACGCCGAACTGGCTGCTGCCGCCCTGTTTCCACAACGAAGGCAACTACATCGTCCGTTTGGGCGACGTCGTCAAGTGGATGGGCGAGCAGGCCGAAGCGCTGGGCGTGGACATCTTCCCGGGCTTTGCCGCGGTTGAAGTGCTGTACGACGAAAACGGCGCCGTCCGTGGCGTGGCCACCGGCGACATGGGCGTGGCCCGCGACGGCTCGCACACCGACCACTACCAGCCCGGCATGGAACTGCATGCCCGCTACACCGTGTTCGGCGAAGGCTCGCGCGGCCAGCTCGGCCGCCAGCTGATCGAACGCTTCAAGCTGGACGACGGGCGCAACCCGCAGTCCTACGGCATCGGCATCAAGGAAATGTGGGAAGTGGACCCGGCGCAATCCAAGCCCGGCCTGGTCATCCACACGGCCGGCTGGCCACTGGATTCCGACACCTACGGCGGTTCGTTCCTGTACCACCTGGACAACAACCTGGTGGCCGTCGGCATGATCGTCGGCCTGGACTACGCCAACCCCTGGCTGTCGCCGTTCGACGAATTCCAGCGCTACAAGACGCACCCCGCCATACGCGGTACGTTCGAAGGCGGCAAGCGCATTGCCTACGGCGCACGCGCCATTACGGCGGGCGGCCTGATGTCGCTGCCCAAGCTGACGTTCCCGGGCGGCGTACTGGTGGGCTGCGAAGCCGGCTTCCTGAACGCATCGCGCATCAAGGGCAGCCACGCCGCCATCAAGTCGGGCAAGATGGCCGCCGAAGCCGCGTTCGACGCCTTGCTGGCCGACCGCCGCCAAGATGAACTTGCCGCGTATCCCCAGGCCTTCGAAGCGTCCTGGCTGCACACCGAACTGAACAAGGCGCGCAACTTCAAGCAGTGGTTCAAGAAGGGCCGTACGGTGGCCACCGTGATGACGGGCGTCGAACAGCTGCTGTTGAAGGGCAAGATGCCGTGGACCTTGCGCCACAACAAGCCCGACCATGCCTGTCTGCAACCGGCGTCGGAATGCGCGCGCATCGACTACCCCAAGCCCGACGGCAAGCTGACGTTCGACAAGCTCAGCTCGGTGTTCATTTCCAACACCAACCACGAAGAAAACGAACCCGTTCACCTGACCTTGAAAGACCCGTCGGTGCCGGTGCAGGTGAACCTGGCCAAGTACGGCGGCCCCGAATCGCGCTACTGCCCGGCCGGCGTGTACGAGTTCATCAAGGACGATCACGGCGAGGACCGCTTGCAGATCAACGCGCAGAACTGCGTGCACTGCAAGACCTGCGACATCAAGGACCCCACCCAGAACATCGTCTGGGTGGCCCCGCAAGGCGGCGAAGGGCCGGTGTATAGCGGCATGTAATACCCGCAAGGGCGGTTTGCCCGCCCTGCTTCAAGGCGCCTGCCCAGGCGCCTTTTTTACGAACAAGGCGGCACCATGACTGAACGCGTACTTCTTATCGGCTGTGGCGACCTGGGGCAGCGCGTGGCCCGGCGTTTCCTGGCACGCGGCGACCACGTGCACGCGCTGCGCCGCCACCCGCCGGACGACGACAGCGGCATCCAATGGCTGCAAGGCGACGTCACCCGCGCGGACTCCCTGCCCCCCTTGCCCCCCGGCGTGACACGGCGG
>NZ_JBLVOL010000028.1:63961-84118 GCF_053543755.1 Achromobacter semiaridum
CCGCCCCCCGCGACCCGGCCTTGTATCGCGGCGTCTTCATCGACGGCTTGCAGAACGTGCTGAACGTGTTGGATACGTCGCGGTTAAAGCGCGTGGTGTTCGTGTCATCCAGCGCCGTGTACGGCGAACACCATGGCGACTGGGTCACCGAAGACACGCCGCCCGCGCCGCAAGGCTTCAATGGCCAGATCCTGCTTGAAGCAGAAGCCGCGCTGGCCCAGCGCGGCCTGTCGTCTACCGCGCTGCGGCTGGCGGGGCTGTACGGACCTGGCCGGTTGCAATTGATCGAGCGCCTGCGCAGCGGCGCGGCGGGCGCGCCGACGCAGCCTGAACATTGGGCCAACCGTATCCACATCGACGACGCGGCCGCCGCCGTGGTGCATCTGGCGCTGTTGCCCAAGGTTGAACCGGTTTATATCGGCTGCGACGACACACCACTGCCGCTGCACACGCTTTACGCCGAGCTCGCGGCGATGATCGGTGCGCCCGCGCCGCGTGTCGCCCCTGCCCCGGCAAATGTGGGCAGCAAGAAGCTGAGCAACGCGCGGCTGCGCGCCAGCGGCTACACGCTGCAATGGCCGGATTCACGTCGGGGTTACTCGGCGCTGCTGGCGCTAGGCGGCGCCAACGTTCCCGGCACGCCGCAGGCATAGTTCGGCCGGCATCGAATCGTTGCGTGCCCGGGTGGCAGATACTGGCAGCCGAATCTCATACTGGCCATGCCATGCTTCCCGCCCATCCCCTGCTTGCTGTCACGCACGACGACCCTTACCCCTACTACGCCGCGCTAGCGCGCGAAAAGCCGCTGTACCGGGACGACGCGCTGGGCCTTTGGGTGGCCAGCCACCCTGACACGATCACGGCCGTGATGCGCAATCCGGCTGCGCGAGTCCGTCCGCCGTCGGAACCTGTGCCGCCCAGCCTGCGCGCCGGCCCCGCAGGCACGCTGTTTGGCCGCTTCATACGCATGAACGACAGCGACATGCACACGCGGCTGAAGGCCTTGCTGGCAGCCTTCATGCAGGAACAAGGCACGCAAGCCGGTACCCCGCGATGGCCCGCGATACCGGCCTTGGACGCCGCTGCCATAGACCGCTACCTGAGCGCCGCGCCCGTGCATGCCCAAGCAGCCTTCCTGGGGCTGGCGCCCGCCCTGCACGCCGATAGCGCTGCGCAGATTGCAGCGTTCCTGTCCGCCCTGCCCGCCACCGCCAATGCGGACCAGATAGCCGCCGGACATAACGCTGCCGACGCGTTGCAACGCCGCCTGGAATCCTTCCTGCTTGCCGCCGACGCCGCCCCGCCCTTGCGCAAGCTGCGAGTAGACGGCGCCCGCGCGCTGATCCCCGCTGCCGTGCTGGCGGCAAATCTGGCCGGCCTGTTGTTTCAGTCTTGCGAAGCCGGCGCCGGGCTGCTGGGCAACGCGCTGATCCATGCCGGCAGGCGTGGTGTGTCTGCCGGTGCCAGCCCCGCCGACGCCGAGGCGATGGTCGACCACGTCATCCGCCACGATCCGCCCCTGCACAACACGCGGCGGTTCCTGGCTGACGCCGTCACGGTGTGCGGCCAGCGGATCCAGGCCGGCCAGACCGTGCTGCTGGTATTGGCGGCGGCGGCAACGGTCCAGCCCGATGCCGGCTGGACATTCGGCGCGCAACGCCACGCCTGCCCCGGCCAAGGGCTTGCGCGCCGCCACGCTGCCCACGCGCTGCTCCATTTGCTGCACGCAGGCGCCGACGCGGCCGCCCTGGCATCCCGTTTCCGGTATCGGCCGCTGCCCAATGCACGCGTGCCGCAGTTTGCGTTTTCAAAGGAGCCCACCTGATGATTGCCGTGATATTCGAAGTCGAACCCGCCAATGGCAACCCCGATCCCTATCTGCACATTGCCGCCGGTTTGATCGACGAGCTCAAGACCATCGACGGCTTCATCTCGGTGGAACGGTTTCAAAGCCTGAGCACGCCGGGCAAGCTGCTGTCCCTGTCTTTCTGGCGCGATGAAGACGCCGTCAAGCGCTGGCGCTCGCTGGAGTCGCATCGCCGCGCCCAGGAAGCGGGACGCGGCGGCGTATTCCAGAACTACCGGCTGCGCGTCGCGCACGTGCTGCGCGACTACGGCATGAACGCGCGCGACGAAGCGCCCGCCGACAGCCGCAGCCGGCACGGCTGACGCGTCAGGCGGCTACGGTTTCGGCCAACGCCACGCCGGCTGCCAGCGCAACGCGATGCGTGGCGCCGGATGCGGCCACTGCGGTCATGGCAGGCGCTGCCACGTCGGCGCTATGGGACGGATCGAAGTAGTCCGCATCGGCGCGGCGTTTGCCGGCAGGCAGCTCGCGCACTTGCACACGGAATCCTTCCGCCGCATTGCCGCGCAATTCCGGCACGGCCTGCAATAGCCGGCGCGTGTACGGATGCGTCGGATGATCGAACACCTCGTCGCGCGAACCTTCTTCGACGATATGCCCGCGCAGCATGACGACCACGCGGTCGGCGATCTGCTCGACCACGCCCAGATCATGGGAAATCAGCAGACACGCGAAACCATAGGAACGCTGCAAGGACATCAGCGTTTCCAGCACCTGCTTCTGCACGGTCACATCCAGCGCCGACACGGGTTCATCCGCGATGATCACTTCCGGCCGCATCACCAGCGCCCGCGCAATGGCGACGCGTTGCCGTTGCCCGCCCGACAGCTCATGCGCATAGCGCTCGGCGTAGCCGTCGCCCAAACCCACATCGCGCAACGCCTGATCCACGCGCTGTTGGCGGGCATCCGGCGTGATGCCCGCTTCCAGCCGCAGCCCCTCGCCAACCAGTGCGCCGATGGTCATGCGCGGATCGAGCGACGAGTACGGGTCCTGGAACACCATCTGAATGCGGCGACGCGCCGTGCGCCAGATGCCGCCCTCGCCGCCCGGCGGCAGCGCTTGCCCATCCAGCGCAATGCGCCCCTGCGCCTGCGGCACCAGGCCCAGAATCGACATCATGACGGTTGTCTTGCCGCTGCCCGATTCGCCCACGATGGCCAGCGTTTCACCGGGCGCCACGTGAAAACTCGCCTGATGCACCGCGCGCACGAATCGCTTGCGTCGCCAGCCACCTCGCACGGCGTAGTCGATGGCCAGTTGATCCACCTGCAAGATCGGCGCACCCGTCACAGGCGCGCGCGCCGGACCGCGCTTGGGCAGCGCATCCAGCAGGCTCAATGTGTACGGATCGGCGGGGCGTGAAAGCACCTGCGACACCTGGCCGGTTTCCACCGCGCGCCCCCGGCACATCACCAGCACGCGCTGCGTGTACGCGGCCACCAGCGCCAGGTTGTGGCTGATGAAGATCAGCGCCGTGCCTTGCTCACGCGTCAGCTCGACCATCAGGTCCAGCACTTCCTTTTGCACGACGCAGTCCAGCGCGGTGGTGGGTTCATCGGCGATCAGCAGGCGCGGCTTCAGCAGCATGACGCCCGCCAGCAGGATGCGCTGCCGCATGCCGCCCGAGAACTCGTGGGGATACCGCTTCATGCAATCGCGCGCATCGCGCACCCGCACGCGCTCCAGCATCCGAACGGCCGCATCCCACGCCGCGCAGCGCGTCATGCCCCGGCGCAGTACCAGGGCTTCGATCAGCTGCTCGCCCACGCGGAACGCGGGGTTCAAGGACACCATGGGTTCCTGGAACACCATGCCGATACCGGTGCCGCGCGTGGCCTGCCAATCGCGCGCACTTTGCGGCAGCACGTCGCGGCCGTCGAACAATGCGCGCCCATTCGCGATGCGCGCGGCATCGGGCAACAGACCCAACAGTGCCTTCCCGATCAGCGTCTTGCCGCTGCCGGATTCGCCCACGATGGACAGCGATTCGCCGACCTGAAGATCGAAGGACACGCGGTTCACCACCGGTGCGGCATCGCGCTTGCCGGGAAAGCGGATTTCCAGATCGCGCACCGACAACAGGGGCGCAGCGCCCGCCAGGGAATGATCAGGCGCGTTCATGCCGTCACCCCACGCATGCGCGGATCCAGCCGGTCGCGCACGGCGTCGCCCAACAGGTTGATGCCCAACAGGCTTAGCGAAATCATTGCGCCCGGAAACAACGCCAGCCAGATCGCCTGGTCCATGGCGTTGCGGCTTTCGGACAGCATGCCGCCCCACGTCGCCAACGGTGGCGGCACACCCAGCCCCAGAAACGACAAGGCGCTTTCCGCCAGCAGCGCCGACCCGAAGATGGACGTTGCGAAGATCAGCAGCGGCGCCACGCAGTTGGGCAGCACGTGGCGGAACACCGTCCACAGGCCACTATGCCCGGTGGCGCGCGAGGCGATGACGAAGTCCCGCTGCCGCAGCGACAGCGCCGCGCCGCGCGCAATGCGCGAGACGGATGGCGAATACGCCAGGCCCAGCGCCAGCACCACGCCCCACTTGGATGGGCCCAGCACCGTCATGATGCCCAGCGCCAGCAGCAAGCCGGGAAACGCCATCATGGAATCGACCAGCACGCTGATGCCACGATCCACCCAACCGCCCGCATAACCCGCCGCCACGCCGATGGTCGTGCCCAACAACAAGGCCAGCAGCACCGAGAACACGCTGACCGCCACGCTGACGCCCGCGCCCGCCATCAGGCGCGACAACACGTCGCGGCCGAATTCGTCGGTGCCCAACCAATATTCGGCCGACGGCGGTGAAAAACGCGCCAGCAGATCGCCTTCCAGCGGATCGTGCGGCGTGTACACCAAGCCCACCAGCGCCAGCAGCACCACGCCCGCCACCAGGGCGCCGCCCACCACGGCATTGGTATGTTTGAAACCCGCTTTGAAACCCGTCATGACGTTCCTATTGGAGCTTCACGCGCGGATCGAACAGCGGATACAGCAGATCCACCACCAGATTGACCGCCACGTACAACAACGCAATAAACAGCAGGCAGCCCTGCACCACCGGATAGTCCCGCGCATAGATGCTTTCGACCAGCAAGCGGCCGATGCCGGGCAAGGTGAAGACGGTTTCGATGACCGCCGCGCCCGACAGCAGATGGCCCAGCATCAGGCCGATGACCGTGAGCGTGGGGCCGAACGAATTGGGCAACACGTGCCGCAGCATCACGCGCTTTTCGGGCAGGCCCTTGGCGCGCGCGTGCGCCACGTATTCCAGCCGCAGCGTTTCGATGGTGCTGGCGCGCATCATCCGCGTGATCGCGGCGATCTCGGTCAACACGATGGCGCACACCGGCAGCACCAAGTACTTCAGCGCGCCCAGACCGCTTTGCGCCATCGACTCAAAGCCATACACGGGCAGCCAGTTCAGCTTCACGCCAAACAGCCAGATCAGCAGGATGCCGACCCAGAAGCTGGGCATGGACACGAACAAAATCGAAGTGGATACGATGGCCGTATCCGCGCGCCGGTTTTGTCGCCACGCCGCGATCATGCCGGCGGGAATGGCTACCAGGCAGGCTAGCAACGTGGCCGTCAACACGACCTGGGCCGTCACCGCGAAATGCGTCAGGACCAGATGCATGACGGGCTCGCGGCGCGCGATGGACATGCCCAGGTCGCCATGCAGCGCATTGCCGACCCGGATCAGGAACTGTTCGCCCACGGGGCGGTCCAGGCCCAGAGCGTGGCGCATTTCGGCCAGCAGCGCGGGGTTGTCGATGTCGCCCAGCATCAGCGATGCGGGGTCGCCGGGAATGGCGCGGATCATGCCGAAGACCAGCACAGTCACCACGATGATCGTGGGCACCGCCGCCGCGATGCGCTTGGTTAGATAGCCCAGCACGGCGCCTCAGTTCTTGGTGACGTTGAAGAAACGCGGCTTGCGCAGCGGCCAGCCGGTAAAGCCGTGTAGCTGGCTGGATACGACGACGTAGCCGGGCTTGTTGTAGTACATCAGCAGCGGCGTATCGCGCAGCATCAGCGCGTGCAGCTTGTCGAACGCCTGCTTGCGCGTGGCCGTATCGGACTCGGCCTCGATGCCTTCAAGAATGGCTGCGGCCTCGGGGCTTTCCCATTGCGCCATGGGCGTCCTGGACTTGTCGCCGATCACGTCGCGATACATCAGCGCCGGCTCGGTGCGCGCCGAATACGCAAAGGCCATCAGCTGAAACTTGCCTTCGCGAAAGTTCGTGACCTGCGTGCCCCATTCCAGCATGTCCAGTTCGGTCTTGATGCCGGCCTTGTTCAGCAACTGCTGGGTGACCACCGCCACGCGGTACAGGTACGGATAGCGCTTGTTGGCCTGCAACTTCAGCGTTTCGCCACGGTAATTGGCGGCCTGCAACAGACGCTTGACCTCGTTCAGATTCTTTTCGTAGCCCGCCTTGTCGGCCTCGGCGTAGTACACGCTGGCCGTCGGCACCAGCGACGGGTTGTATGCCGCCTGACCGTTGTTCAGCGCGCGAGCAATGGCGGGAAAATCCAGCGCCAGCGCGATGGCGCGGCGCATGTTCACGTCGGACAAAAGGGGCGCGCGCGTCTGCATCAACAGGTTGACGGTGTCCAGCCCTTGCTCGGTGATGATGGACCAGCGCGGGTCCTTCGCGGGCAGGTTGTCTTCGTCGGCGTTGTACGCATCGACCTGGCCGGCCATCAACGCGGCCTTTTGCGCGGCGGCATCCGGAATCACCACAAAGCGCACGTTGGCCGACGCCACTTTCTTGCCGGCCATGCCGCTGGCCGCTTCGCGACGCGGCGCATAGCCGGCATACGGCGTCAGCAGCACGTATTGTTCTTTCTTCCATTCGGCCAGCGCGTACGGGCCGGTGCCGATGGGCTTGATCCACTTGCCGTCGGCGTCGACGCTTTTCGGGCTGAGCACCGGCATCGGGCATTGCACGCTGGCCATCTGGTCCAGGAACAGCGCATAGGGCGCATCCAGCGTGAAGACCACGGTGGCGGGGTCCGGCGTTTGCACGTCGATCACCTTGGCGCCCTTGCTGCCGTCGTAAAGATTCTTGCAGGCGTATTCGGACTGCGCGCCGGTCAGGTAGCCGTACGTCCATTTGACGTCGCTTGACGTCATCGGCGAGCCATCGTGGAAGGTCACGCCCTGGCGCAGCTTGAAGGTGTAGCTGCGCTTGTCGTCGGACAGCGTCCAGCTGTCGGCCAGCATCGGGCCCACGCTCATGTCCGCACGCAGCGCGACCAGCGATTCAACCACGTGAGCCAGCACGTTGTCGGTAGACGTATTGCGCGAGCGGCCGCCGGGCACGGTCGTGGGCGTGCCCGAGCCTTCGGCGTAGCGAATCTCGGGCAGCGGGGACGGCGCTGGGGTTTGGGTTTGGGTTTGGGTTTGGGTCAGCCCCGGCAGGCCCGTCAAGGCGCCGGCCAGGGCGGCGGATAACATTAGCGCGCGCTTGCCGCGCAGGACTTTCGACGTCATGGAATGGTCTCCTGGCGCGGCTTAGAACAGCCGGTATTCAGCAAAATTGCGGCCTTCATAGGGCTTGCGCGCGATCCACATCACGCCGCTTTCCGGCTCCATCAGCGTGGTGGCCACGGTGGCCGAAATGCTGTCGAAGCTGGCCGGCTTCGGCGAACGCAGCACGCCGTCGGGCGCGGCGAAATCATCGGCCAGGATGCGCTTGACGGCATCCCAACCGACCTTGCCGCCCTGGCGCGCAAGCATGTCCTGGACGCGTCGCTGGCGATAAATGGAATCGGGGTTGGCGGCCAGTCCCTTGTCAATCAGCTTGGCGCGCGCGGGCGGGCTGATCCAGTGGTTGGCGTGTACCAGCAGGCCGTCCTGCGGCGTGATCCAGAAGATCTCGTCCGGCGCGCATTCCAGGTCCACGGCTTCGCCCTGGGCCTGGGCCAGCATCAGGTTGTTGGAGCAGAAGCGGCGCGACGCCCACAGCACTTTCATGGCGTTGCAAATGTTGGTGGCTTCCAGCATCTTGCGGCGCACCAGCACCAGCGGCACCTGCGCGGGCCGTTGATAGTCTTGTTCGCACGACAGGAAATTGCCCGACAGCGATACGCCGGCGCTGTTGAAACCGTGGCGCGCCAGGCTGCCGGCCTCGGTGAACATCAACAGGTCGGGGCCGTCTTCGCGGCGCATGCGCACGACGATGCCGGTGTCCACGCATTCTTCGCGCCAATCCCAGTTGTGGGCGTGCATCAACTTGCCGCCGGCGCTGGCTTCGGGCAGCACGACCAGGCCGGTGCAACCGTCGTCCAGCCCATTGCGGGCACGGCCCAGTTCGGCATGGCCGAACATCATTTCAGTGCGGCAGTTGATGACCACCACGTCTTCCAGCGATTGCCCGGCGCCATCGGCGATGCCGCGCAGTTCTTCCAGGTAGGCGGCGTCGTAATCGCCCACCACCGGCACCATGGCAGCGGCCAGTTCCTTCAGGCGGGCGGCGTCCACGCCACGGCGTTCCAGTTGGCCCCGATACAAGGCCACACTGCGCGCCACGTGCTCCGGCACCGCCGAGCCATGCTGGCGGCCGCGTTCATATGGACTGCCCTGGACGTCGACCAGGGGAAACGGGGTAGGCATCGTCACGCTAGCAAAACTCCGGATAAGGCCGAACGGCGGCCTGAATGATACGGTCAGAATCGACGGCCAAATTTTGTACTAATATAGTAAAAAGTTCAATATTAGGGTTTGCCCGAGCCTGATTCAAAAGCGACGGCGCTCCGGTACCATTGCTCTACGATTACTGCCCGCCCTTTTGCTCTCTGACGCGCCATGCCCCCCGCCGCTACCGCCCGCCCTACTCCGCTGCAAGTCGACCTGGCGCGACACATCGCCGAAGACATCGTGGCGCGGCGGCACGAGCCCGGCGCGCATTTGTCCGAGGAAACGCTGGCGGCGGCTTACGAGGTGTCGCGCACACCGGTACGCGGCGCGCTGCGCCTGCTGGCCGCTCAAGGCTTGATCACGCATCGGCCCAACAGCGGCTATACCGTGTCCGACCAGGCCGCGGCGGCGGCTGCGCCCCCGGCCATTGAAGGGGCCGGCCCCACGCAGGAAGAGCTGACGCGCCGGCTGATCGATGACCGCGCCTCCCGCCAACTGCCCGAAACCTTTACCGAACGCGATCTGTTGCAGCGCTATGACGTGCCGCGCAGTGTGCTGGCCAAGACCTTGCTGCAACTGTCGGCCGATGGGCTGATCGAAAAGCGCAAGGGGCACGGCTGGCAGTTTGCCCCGTCGCTGGAAAGCGCTGAAGCGCTGAATGAAAGCTACCGTTTCCGCATGACGGTGGAATGCGCCGGGTTGCTGGAACCGACGTTTCGCGTGGACAAGCCGGCGCTGGCCCGCATGCGTGCCGCGCATGAAGCCCTGATCCAGCGCGACGACGCCGACATTTCGGCTACTGAATTTTTTGGCCTGAATGCGTCGTTCCACGAGCTGCTGGCGCGCTTCTCCGGCAACCGCTACATCCTGCAAGCGGTGCAACAGCAAAACCACCTTCGCCGCCTGGAAGAACACGCTGCGTTCTATCGCGACGCGCGCTTTGTCAATTCCAGCAATGAACACCTGCAGATCATCGACGCGCTGGAATCCGGCGACCAGGAATGGGCGTCGCAATTGATGCGCCGCCACCTGAAAGCGTCGCTCCAAGCCTCCTGAAGCGGATGCCTCCGCCCGCACCCGCCGCGCCCACGGTGGGCGGGCGCGCGGCGGCACAAACCACCTGATCGATGCCCTGTATTGTATTTATCAGTGTATTAATACAAAATAGACGAACCTGAACTCCCCTTGAAGCAGGATCGTCCCATGTCCTCGTCCCCCTCCCCCCGTTCCCAAACCGACGCGTATTGGATGCCGTTTACCGCCAACCGGCGGGTCAAGCGCAACCCGGTGCTGTTCGCCGCCGCCGAAGGCATGCACTACATCCGACCGGATGGCCGCCGCGTGCTGGACGGCATTGCCGGCCTATGGTGCGTGAACGCGGGCCATCGCCGCCCCGAAATCGTCGAGGCCATCGCGCGCACCGCGCATGAACTGGACTACGCGCCGTCGTTCCAGATGAGCCATCCCCTGGCCTTTGAACTGGCGGACGCGTTGTGCGCCGAGGCGCCCGAAGGCTTTTCCAATGTGTTCTTTTCCAACTCGGGATCGGAAGCGGTGGACACCGCGCTGAAGATTGCGCTGGGCTATCACCGGGCGCGCGGCCAAGGACAGCGCGTGCGGCTGATCGGGCGCGAACGCTCGTATCACGGCGTGGGGTTCGGCGGGCTGTCCGTGTCGGGCATCGGCGGGCATCGCAAACCCTTCGGCAATCTGTTGCCCTATGTTGACCACCTGCCCCACACCTATGACCGCCAGCAAATGGCGTACACGCGCGGTCAGCCGGATTGGGGCGCGCACCTGGCCGACACGCTGGAGCGCATAGTGGCGCTGCACGACGCTTCAACCATCGCGGCCGTCATCGTCGAACCGGTGGCCGGTTCCACCGGCGTGATCGTGCCACCGCGCGGTTATCTGCAACGGCTGCGCGAGATCTGCGATGCGCACGGCATCCTGTTGATTTTCGATGAGGTGATCTGCGCTTTCGGACGCATAGACGGCGCGTTCGCGTCGCCCTATTTCGGCGTCAAGCCCGACATCATCACCAGCGCCAAGGGCTTGACCAACGGCGCGATTCCGATGGGCGCAACGCTGGTGCGGCAACACGTGTACGACGCCTTCATGCAAGGCCCGGAAAGCGCCATCGAGCTCTCGCACGGCTACACGTATTCGGGCCACCCCGTGGCCTGCGCGGCGGGCCTGGCGACGCTGGACATCTGCCGTCGCGAGGGCTTGTTCCAGCGCAGCCAGGAACTGGCGCGCTACTGGGAAGACGCCGCGCACAGCCTGAAGGGGCTGCCGCATGTGGTGGACATCCGCAACATCGGCCTGCTGGCCGCCATTGAACTGGCGCCGCTGGAGGGCCAGCCTGGCCAGCGCGCCTATGCCGTGCACAACGCCTGCCTGGAGCGCGGCTGCCTGATCCGGTCGGCGGGCGACACGATGCTGCTGTCGCCCCCGCTCATCATCGAACGCAACCAGATCGACGAGCTGTTTTCGGTGCTGGCGGACGTGCTGCGCGCCGGCGCCTGACGCTGCGCGCCGCCCCTATCGGCCGTGATCAGGCCAGGTGGCGCGCCACGGCCTGCACCACGCGCCGGACATCGTCGGCCGACACGTCCAGATGCGTGACCAGGCGCGTCGGCCCGCCGTACACCGCGCGCATCAGGATGCCTTCCTTGCCCAGCGCTTCGGTCAGCGCATCGCAACGGGACGGCTGGAATTCCACGAACAGCATGTTGGTGTCCTGGCTTAACACCTTGACGCCGGCAATGCCGCGCAGGCCTTCGGCCAGGGCCCGGGCATTCTCGTGATCTTGTGCCAGGCGCGTCACATGATGGTCCAGCGCATACAGGCAGGCCGCGGCCAGCACGCCGGACTGGCGCAAGCCGCCGCCCAGCATCTTGCGCCAGCGGTGTGCACGGGCGATCAGTTCCGCGCTGCCGACCAGCACCGAACCCACCGGCGCACCCAAGCCTTTTGAAAAGCAGATGGAAACCGAGTCGAAGGGCCGGCACATGTCGGCCAGCGGCTTGCCACTGGCCACCGCGGCGTTGAACACACGCGCCCCGTCCAGGTGCGTGGCCAGGTTTTCTTTGCGCGCCCAGTCCGTGGCGGCCTGGATGTAGCCGGCGGGAATCAGCTTGCCGTGAAACGTGTTTTCCAGCGCCAGCAGGCGCGTGCGCGCAAAGTGCGGATCGCCCTGGGGCTTGACGGCGGCCGCCAGCTTTTCCAGCGGCAAGGAACCGTCTTCGGCGTGTTCGATGGGCTGCGGCTGGATGCTGCCCAGCACGGCTGCGCCGCCGCCTTCGTACTTGTAGGTGTGCGCCAGTTGGCCCACCAGGTATTCGTCGCCACGATCGCAATGCGCCATCAGCGCGGCCAGGTTGCTTTGCGTACCCGACGGAAAGAACAGGCCGGCCGCCTTGCCGGCGCGCTCGGCCACGGCAGCCTGCAACTGGATGACAGTGGGGTCGTCGCCCATCACGTCGTCGCCCAACGGGGCGGAAACCATGGCCTGCAACATGGCCGGCGTCGGCCGTGTGACAGTGTCGCTACGCAAATCGATCATGGGGAATCCTTGATAGGGAAAAGGAGATCGGAAGGAGAAATCGAAAAGCCCGCGGATCAGGTGGCGCGGGCGGCGGGCGCCGCGCGGCTGACCACGAAGATGCCGGCCAGGATCAGGACCATGCCGCCCAGCTCGCCCAGCGACGGCCGTTCGGAAAGAACCGCCCACGCCAGCAACATGGCCACCACGGGCACGCCCAGGCTGGACAGGCCGGCGATGGATGCGGGCACGCGGCGCACCACTTGCAACCACAGCAGCCAGCCGGCGGCCGTGGCAATCAATACGATGTAGGTCATGCCCGCCCACAACTGCCACCCCCACTGGGCGCTTATTTGCGGCACCAGATACGCCACGGGCACCATGACCAGCCCGCCAAACAGCATCTGCCAGGCCGTGAACGTCATGACATCAGGCGCGTGCCGCTCGAACATGCGCTTGGACAGCACCGTGCCCACGCCCCAGCACAGGCCGCTGCCCAGGCCAAGCAGCACCGGGCGCATGTCGCCTAGCCCATTCCAGGGTTCCACGAAACAGATCAGGCCGATCGCCGCCAGGCCGATGCCCACGCCGTGCTTGGCCGACGGGCGCTCGCCCAGCAGCCACCAGGCGAACAGCACCACCCAGAACGGCATGGTGTAGGCCATCAGCGATACCTTGCCCACGCCGCCCGACACCAGCGCCGTCTGCACGAAGCCCTGGAATCCGGCCGTCTGCGTCAACCCGATCAGCAAGGTCAGCTTCCAGGGCGGCATGCCCAGCGGGCGGCGCGTGGCGATGGCCAGCGCGAACAGCACCAAGGCGCCCACGACATATCGCAGCGCCACGAAGTCGAACGGGCCGATGTAGGGCACGATCAGTTTCATCGCTATCCAGCTGCCTGCCCAGACCACGATGGTGCTGAACATCAGGGCTAGCCCTGCGCGATCGAAACTGCTGCGGCTCACGTCCATGGCTCCGTCTTCTGAGGGGAATAAAAGAAAAGACGCCCGGACCGGCGCTTACCGGTGCGGGCGTCTGACATTATGCTCCTGTCGCCAGGACGTCGATCAGCCGCTTATGGCCGATCGTGCCTACAGCGGCTTGGCCAACTGTTCCAGAATGGCGGGGTTTTCAAGCGTGGAAACGTCCTGCGTGACTTCCTCGCCCTTGGCCACGACGCGCAGCAGGCGGCGCATGATCTTGCCCGAGCGGGTCTTGGGCAGGTTGTCGCCAAAGCGGATGTCCTTGGGCTTGGCGATGGGGCCGATTTCCTTGGCAACCCAGTCGCGCAGCTGCTTGGCGATGGCCTGCGCCTGTTCGCCTTCGGGGCGCGCCTGCTTGAGCACGACGAACGCCACCACGGCTTCGCCCGTGGTGTCATCCGGACGGCCCACCACGGCGGCTTCGGCCACCAGCTCGTGCGCCACCAGCGCCGATTCGACTTCCATCGTGCCCAGGCGGTGGCCCGACACGTTCAGCACGTCGTCGATGCGGCCCATGATCCAGAAATAGCCGTCCGCGTCGCGCTGCGCGCCGTCGCCGGCCAGGTAGTAGCCGCGCAGTTCCGACGGGAAATAGCTTTTCTTGAAGCGCTCGGGGTCGCCCCAGATGTTGCGGATCATGGCCGGCCACGGGCGCTTGATGACCAGGAAACCGCCATTGCCCTTTTCGACATCGCCACCGGTTTCATCCACGATGGCGGCCGCGATGCCGGGCAGAGGCAGCGTGCATGAACCGGGCTTGGTGGGCGTGGCGCCCGGCAGCGGGGTGATCATGTGGCCACCGGTTTCGGTCTGCCACCACGTGTCCACGATGGGGCAGCGTTCGCGGCCGATGTGCTTGTGATACCACATCCACGCTTCGGGGTTGATGGGTTCACCCACCGTGCCGATGATCCGCAGGCTGTCCAGATCGTAGTTCTTGGGATGCGCGTCGGGCGTGGCTTCGGCGGCCTTGATCAGCGAACGGATCGCGGTGGGCGCCGTATAGAACGTGGTGACCTTGTGGCGCGCGATCATGTCCCAGAACCGGCCGGCGTTGGGATAGGTGGGCACGCCTTCGAACACCACCTGCGTCAGTCCGGCGGCCAGCGGGCCGTAGGTGATGTAGGTGTGGCCGGTGACCCAGCCCACGTCGGCGGTGCACCAGTAAACGTCGTCCTTGCGCGCGTCGAAAGTCCACTTCACGGTCAGCAGCGCCCACAGCAGGTAGCCCGCCGACGAATGCTGCACGCCCTTGGGCTTGCCGGTGGAACCCGACGTGTACAGGATGAACAGCGGGTGTTCGGCGTTGACCGGCACGGGCTCGCAAGTGTCGGGCTGGTTGGCCTCGACATCGTGCATCCAGAGGTCGCGCGACTCGTTCCATTGGACCTTGCCGCCGGTGCGGCGATACACGATGACCTTGGACACGGCTTCGCAGCCGCCCATGGCAATGGCGTCTTCCACGGCCGGTTTCAGCGCAATGGTCTTGCCGCCGCGCACTTGTTCGTCGGCGGTGATGACCAGCGATGCGCCCACGTCCACGATGCGTTCTTGCAGGCTCTTGGCCGAAAAGCCGCCGAACACCACCGAGTGCGTGACGCCCAGGCGCGCGCAGGCTTGCATGGCGACAACGGCTTCGATCGACATGGGCATGTAGATGATGGCGCGGTCGCCCTTCTTGTACCCCAGGCCCGTCAGGCCATTGGCAAAGCGGCATACGCGCGCCAACAGTTCGCGGTAGGTGACCTTGTTGACCGTGCCGTCATCGCCTTCGAAGATGATGGCGGTCTTGTCGGCGTTGCCGTTGGTCAGGTGCACGTCCAGGCAGTTGGCCGATACGTTCAGTTCACCGTCGCCGAACCAGCGGTAGAACGGCGCGTCGGATTCGTCCAGCACTTGCGTGAACGGCTTGGTCCATTGCAGATTGTCCCGGGCCTGGCCGGCCCAGAAACCGTCGAAGTCGTTTTCAACCTGGGCGCACAGCGCGTTGTAGGCGTCCATGCTGGGAATCGCCGCTCCGTTGGCCGCGCGCTCGGGCGGCGGGAAAACGCGGGTTTCTACCAGGACGGACTCAATTGCTTTCGACATGATCTTGTCTCCAAACGGTGATTTTGTTGTTGATGCCGCTGTTTTCGCCTTGGCCGCCGAACCGCAAGCTTCACGAAGGAAGTGCGGCGCGGGGACAGTTTCTTTATCTACCCACCACCGTATCGCCACGCTCTTACGGGCACCTTACGCAAAATGCGGGCCAGAGCCCGCGATGCCGTGTCCCGCAGTACCGCTGCAACCCGGCGGCATCGGCCATCAGGCCAACATGCCGGCAATCAACGCAAGGCGTCGCACATCACGCGCGATGCCTTGAAGGCAGTGCATAAGGATAGCAGCCCGGCGGGGCCCCTGGCGGGCTGACGGGCCGGCAAATTCAGGCGGCGGGGCTGCGCGCCAGACCGCGCTTCATGTCCACGCGCGACAACAAGATGAGGCCGCCCACGAAGAAGAGCCCCGTCACCAGGATGGCCAGCCGATGGTTGCCATCGGTGGCCCAGGTGACCACGCCGTAGGTCAGCGGCCCGATCACGGCGGCCAGCTGTACGGCAAAGGTCCATAGCGAATAAAACTCGGCCAGCCGACCCGCGGGCGCTAGCGCGCCCGTCATGGCGCGGCCGGCGCTTTGCGTGGTGCCCATGCACAAGCCGGCCAGCGTGGCAGCTACCCAGAACACGGGCGCGGTCACGGCGGAATAGGCCACCAGCACCATCACGATCCAGCCGCCCAGGGTGATGGCCAGCGCCGGTTTGTGGCCAATGCGGTCCTGCACATAGCCGAACGAGAATGCGCCAACCGCCGCGCCGATGTTCACGGTGAACACCAACAGCATGATCTGCGGCGTCGTGAAGCCCATGACTTCGGACGCATACACGGCGGCCAGCGTGATGACCACGGAAATGCCCGCCTGATAGCAGGCAATGCACATCAGCAAGCGGCGAAATTCAGGAAAGTGCTGGCCGGTGTCGCGCCACGCGTGCGCCAGGCGGCGCAGCATGTGCAGCGCTTGCGGCTTGACGGCCTTGGGCCGTGCGCGCTCTTTGAGCAACAAGAAGGACGGCAGCGCCGCCAGCGCGAATACCGCGCAGGTCACGACGATGACCCAGGGCACGAAATGCTCGGCCGTCATGCCTTTGGCTTCGGCCGAGGTCACGACCAGCAGCGACAGGCCCAGCGTCAGCATCCCGCCGCAATAGCCGAAGCTCCAGCCCCATCCCGAGACGCGGCCCAGCGCGGCGGGCCGGGCCAGTTCGGGCAGGAACGCCGCCACCACGGATTCACCCACGCAGTAGCAATAGTTGGACACCACGATGGCGGCCAGCGCCAGCCATACGTCGCCGGGGCCGGCTTGCGTCAGCACCAGCGTGGCGGCCACGCAGCCGATGGTGCTCGAATACAGCAGCCGACGCTTGCTGCCGCCGGCGTCGGCGCGCGCGCCCAGCGTGGGCATCGTCAACATGATGAGCAGATAGGACAGCGACAGCGCCGCGGTCCAGGCCAGCGTGGCCCACGGCGCTTTGCCGCCGACCACGCTAACAAAATAGGTGCTGAACACCGCCGTGAGAATGACGGTGGTGTAGCCGGAATTGGCGAAGTCGTACATGGCCCAGGCCCAGACCTCGCGTTTGGCCACGCCGGGATTCAAGGCGCTGTCGCGCCCTGCTCCGGCGTCCGGCGTGGAACCGCCCGTGGGCGGTTCCGGCAATTGCGTCTGGCTCACAGGCCCAGCGCGGCAATGCCTGCTTGGGCGATCAGCACGTCTTCGGTCGACTTCACGCCCGACACGCCGACAGCGCCAACCACATGGCCATTGACGGTGACCGGCACGCCGCCTTCCAGCATGCCTTCGATCAACGGGGCCGACAGGAACGACACGCGGCCGTTGTTGATCATCTCTTCGTAGATGCGCGACTCGCGGCGGCCCAGCGCGGCGGTCTTGGCCTTGGCCGGCGCGATGTGCGCCGAGATCGGGGCCGCGTCGTCCAGCCGCAGCATGCCAAGCAGGTGGCCACCGTCATCGACCACCGAGATGGTCACGGCCCACTTGTTCTGCACGGCGTGTGCTTCGGCCGCGGCGAGGATCTTCTTGACGTCTTCGGCGCTCAGCACGGGTTTGGTATTCATTGCAGCGACTCCTTGATCTGTTCCAGGGCGGATGGGTCTTCAATGGTCGTCAGGTCTCCGGGCTCGCGACCTTCGCACACGGCGACGATCGCGCGGCGCAACACCTTGCCGGACCGGGTCTTGGGCAATGCGCCCACGAATCGGATCCGGGCGGGCCTTGCAACGGCGCCCAGCTGATCTTCCACCAGGCGCATGATATCGCCTTCCAGCTGCTTTGCCCCGGCGGGCGTGCCGGCCATGTCGGGATTCTTCAAGACCGCGAACGCCATGGCAACCTGGCCCTTCAACGGATCCGCCACACCCACCACCGCGCATTCGGCGATGGCGCTGTGGCTGTTGACGGATTCTTCGATCTCGCGCGTGCCCAGTCGGTGCCCCGCCACGTTGATCACGTCGTCCGTGCGGCCCAGGATGAACCAATAACCATCGGCATCCACGCGCCCCCAATCAAAGGTGGAATACACCTGCCGCCCGGGGATTGACGTGAAATACGTCTGCACGAAACGCGCGTCGTCGCCCCAGATGGTGGACATGGCGCCGGGCGGCAGCGGCGGCACGATGGCCACCACGCCCTTTTCGTCCGGCCCCAGGTCTTCGCCCGTAGCTTCGCTGACGATGCGCGCGTCAAAACCGTAGACGGGAAAGGACGGGCTGCCGAATCGGGTCGGCACGTTCTCCACGCCCGGCTGCGCGGAAAGAATCGGCCAGCCGGACTCGGTCTGCCAGTAGTTGTCGATGATGGGCTTGCCCAGCCCTTGCGAGATCCAGGTGGCGGTGGGCTCGTCCAGGGGCTCGCCGGCCAGGTACACCGCGCGCAGGGTGGACAGGTCGTGCCGCTGTAGCAGCGCGGGGTCCTGGCGCTTGAGCACCCGCACGGCGGTGGGCGCCGAAAACAGCGTGTTGACCCCGAAGCGTTCCACCAACTGCCACAAAATGGCGCCGTCGGGGCGCACCGGCGTGCCTTCGTACAGCAGCGTGGTCTGCCCGCCGATGAGGGGGCCGTACACAATATAGGAATGCCCGACTACCCAGCCGATGTCGCTGGTGCAGAAAAAGGTGTCGCCGGCGCGGCCGTTGAACAGGTATTCCATGGACGAGGCCAGCGCCACGGCGTAGCCGCCGGTATCGCGCTGCACGCCCTTGGGCTTGCCGGTAGTGCCTGACGTATAGAGGATGTAGCTGGGCTCGGACGATTCCAGCCATTGCACCGGCACCCGGGCGCCACGGTGGCGCTCGCGCAGCGTGGCGTAGTCGTGGTCGCGGCCGGCCACGGGTTCGAAGGGCGACAAGCCCCGGTCAAACACCACGACCGAGGCAGGCGGGGATTTCGCCAGGCTTAACGCCTTGTCCAGCAAGGGCTTGTAGGGCACGACCTTGCCGCCGCGCGAGCCGCCGTCCGTGCAAACCACCACCTTGGGCGCGGCGTCGTCGATGCGCTGCGCCAGGTTGACCGACGCAAAGCCGCCGAACACCACCGAGTGCACCGCGCCGATCCGCGCGCAGGCCAGCATGGTGAATACGGCTTCGGGCACCATCGGCATGTATAGCAACACGCGGTCGCCCCGCGCCACGCCCAGTTCAACAAGCATGGCGGCGGCCGCGTTGACCTCTTCGTACATCTCCTGCCGGGTATAGATGCGTTCTTCGTCGACCTCGGTGGACACCCAGATCAGCGCCGGCTTGTCGCCCTGCGTGGGCAACCAGCGGTCGACCGCGTTGTAGCAAAGATTGGTCGTGCCGCCCACGAACCACTTGGCGAATGGCGGGCGCGAAAAATCCAGTACAGACTCAAAGGGCGTATCCCAATGCACGCGCCCGGCCTCCTCGCGCCAGAACGCATCACGGTCATGCAATGATCTGTAATGGAAATCCCGGGTTTTTTGCATTTGTGTCTCCTGGTATTGTTCGTACGCCTTAAGGCTGATTGATTTCTTTGCGAATCATTTGGTCATTTTGGTAGGCGAACCTTGCACGAGGCTTGCCACAAGTCAAAAAGTTCTGCCAAATGTCCACGCGGCATGGAACCATTACTGATTCGGCAATGATTGGTAATGAAAGTTTGGTAGAATCCCCGCGAAGTTGTAGATAATTGTTGATTCTGCTGACATTTCGGCCCGATCCACGGCTAATCCCGTGGCTTTTGCTGTCAAAAAGCAGGTCATCCCCAGGCGAATGCATCGACACTCCATCATCGCGCGATTAAATTCATCCACTGGCCAGGCAAAGCGCGGTCTGCGTACGCTCGCGTTGATGGCTTGTGTAGCGACTCTGGCAGGTTGTGCAGGTACCGGGCAAAAGTCAACCGCCCATACGTCCGAGATTGATCCGTACGAAATGGAATGGGTTGCCACCGCCGATGACCCCATCGGCCTCTTGGTAACGCAAAAATTCAAGCGCGACCGCCAGCAAGCCGGCAAAGGCATCCATTCAGGTGTCAACGGCGATAACGCCATGGTCAGCGAAGCCCTTAACTACCTGGGCATCCGCTACCGCTTCGGCGGCAGTTCCCCTGACACCGGTTTTGATTGCAGCGGCCTGGTTGCCTATTCGGCAGAACGTTCGCTGGGCCTGAAGCTGCCCCGCAACGCCGCCGAAATCGCCCAGCAAGGCGTCTCGGTCGACAAAAACGAATTGAAGGCCGGCGATCTGGTCTTCTTCAACACGATGGGCCGCCGTTACTCGCACGTGGGCATCTACCTGGGCGACGACCGCTTCGTGCACTCGCCCAGCGCCGGTGGCGTGGTGCGTGTGGAAAGCATGACCATGGCCTACTGGACCAAGCGCTACAACGGCGCCCGCCGCCTGGACAACAGCCTGATGGCTTCCGCCCGCGCCGCGAACTGAACGCCAGATTAACGCCGGGCTTGCCGCTCTGCCATCGTCGCACCAGACACCGCCCCCCGCCATCCCCCAAAAAGAAAACGCCCCCCGCC
>NZ_JBLVOL010000028.1:84158-134873 GCF_053543755.1 Achromobacter semiaridum
GTGGGGGGCGTTTTGCATTGTGCGTGGTTCAGTGCTTGGTGTTCATTGCTCTTTCGCGGCTTGAAGGCCGCAGGCCGTGTCGGCCTCCCCAGTATTTTTTGGTCCAGCGATGGCTGGCATTCCGGTAATTCAGTGCACCGTACCCGCTCGCGGGCACAAGCCGCATTGTTGCAGGGCTTGCTGCATGCTGCATACCGAACGGCGACAAGCCACGACCCGGATGCCACCGCGCTGCGCGGCGTTGCGGAACGTCTTCATGACGTTGTGACCCAGGAAGTCGGTCAGCAAAATAACCAGTTGCGTACCCGAAGGCAGTTGTAGCGTTTTCTTCTGATGCGAGGGATCACGGCCGCTGATGTGGTGCGTGATCGAAATGTTGTGTCCCTTAAGCAGATCCGGGATATTTCCCAGACGATCCGCGCCAACCACTACTGCACTGAGTCCTGCCGTCATGATGAACCTCACTGGTCGTTGAGCCTGGATGTAATGATAATGATTCCTATTTTTTAGTCAATTCAAATGAGATCGGTTCTTATTTAATTATTTATATGAGCTTGCTGGAAGGGATAGCGAGATTTGTTCAAGCCCAGGGAACTCGCGGCTCTCCGGCCGGTCAGGGCTCGCGCTTGGCGGATGCTGCGCGCAAAAAAAAGCGCGCCGTCCAGAAGACGCCGCGCTTTTTTGTTGGTGCGAACTAAGGTCTATTTAGGCGCGCCCTGCACTGCTTCGGTCACGACCGCGCGCGTCAGCGACGGCGCCAGCATTTCCAGGAACGTGTAGACGTAGTCGCGCAGGAACACGCCGGACTTCACCCCCACCCGCGTCGTGTGCGTGCCGAACAGATGGCCCACCGGCAGCCCGACCAAGTTGGAATCGCGTCGGGGGTCGTACGCCACGCCGGCAATGATGCCGATGCCCAGGCCCACGTCCACATAGGTCTTGATCACGTCGGCATCGATGGCTTCCAGCACGATGTCGGGGTGGATGCCCTGGTTGGCGAACACCTCGTCGATGGTGCTACGGCCGGTAAACGCGCGGTCATACGTGACGATGGGGTGCTCGGCCAGCTGCGCCAGCGACAGGCGTTTGGCGGCGCTGGATGTCAGCTCGGCCAAGGGGTGATCCGGCCGCACGACAACGGTGTGCTCCCAGGCATAAACGGGCAGCGTGGCCAAGCCCGGCGTCAACGCCAGGGACTCGGTGGCCAGCGCCAGATCGGCTTGTTCGTGCAAGACCATTTCGGCCAACTGCGCGGGGCTGCCCTCGGCCAGGGACAAGTGCACTTTGGGAAACTGCTTGCGGAACGCGGGAATTACGCGCGGCAGCAGATAACGCGCCTGCGTGTGGGTGCAGGCAATGACCAGCCCGCCTTCGTCACGGCGCGCGAACTCGTCGCTGACTTTTTTCAGATTGTCGACTTCGCGCATGATGCGGTCGATAACCTGCGACACCGCCAGGCCCGGCTTGGTCAGGCCCTTGATGCGCTTGCCATGCCGTTCGAAGATCTTGATGCCCAGCTCGTCTTCGAATTCGATGATGGCCTTGGAGACTCCAGGCTGCGAGGTATAGAGCATCCGGGCGGCCTCGGTCAGGTTGAAGTCGCGCCGGATGGTTTCACGCACAAAACGAAATTGCTGGAGGTTCATACATTGGCCCTTAATAGATCGGCCAATTATAAGTAATAAGGACGCCTCATCATATAACTTATTCGTATAAGCTTAGGAGCAAGGCGTCCCCCCTTTCAGCGCATCGAAATGGTGGTGTTCACCGTCTTGGCATGCGCGGACCAGCGCGCCGTGACCGTCTTGGTCTGCGTCCAGAACTGCACCGCCTGCTTGCCGTTGGGGCCCAGGTCGCCCAGCTTGGAACCGCGCGATCCGGTGAAGCTGAACCACGCCACCGGCACGGGGATCGGCACGTTGATGCCCACCTGGCCGACGTCGATATTGTTCTGGAAGTAGCGCGCCGCGCCCCCATCCTGCGTGAACAGCGCCACACCGTTGCCGTTGGGGTTGCGGTTGATGAAGGCGACCGCGTCTTCCAGCGTTTCCACGCCAACGCAGCACAGGACCGGCCCGAAAATTTCTTCGGTGTAGATGGTCATGTTCTCCGAAACGCCGTCAAAAATCGTGGGGCCCACGAAGTTGCCTTCTTCAAAGCCCGACACCTTCAGGTTGCGGCCGTCCAGGAGCAGTTTGGCGCCTTCGTCCACGCCCTTTTGAATCAGGCTTTCCACGCGTTTCTTGGCATTGGGCGACACCAGCGGGCCCAGATCGGCTTCGCGATCGGTGCCCGAATTGACCTTCAGCTTTTTCGAGCGCTCGACAAAATCGGGCAGCCAGTTGCGGGCATCGCCCACCAGCACGGCTACCGACGAGGCCATGCAACGCTGGCCGGCCGCGCCGAAGGCCGCGCCCACCAGCTGGTTCAGCGCCACTTCGGGGTCGGCATCCGGCAGGATCACGCAATGGTTCTTGGCGCCCATCATCGACTGGCAACGCTTGCCGGCGGCAGACGCGCGGTTGTAGATCTCGGTGCCCACGCGGGTGGACCCGATGAACGACACCGCCTTGATGTCCGGGTGTTCGCACAGGCCGTTGGCCGTATCCGGGCCGCCATGCACCACGTTCAGCACGCCCGGGGGCAAGCCGGCTTCCAGCGCCAGCTGCGCCAGGAACAACGAGGACGTCGGGTCCTGTTCAGACGGTTTCAGCACGAAGCTGTTGCCGCACGCCACGGCGATGGGGAACATGAAGCAAGGCAGCATCACCGGAAAGTTGAACGCGGTAATGCCCGCGCACACGCCCAGCGGCTGGATCAGGGTGTAGACGTCGATGCCCGACGCGGCATTTTCGGCGTACTCGCCCAATTGCAGGTTGGCAATCGAGCAGGCGTGTTCGACCACTTCCAGGCCGCGCCCGATCTCGCCTTCGGCGTCGGGCAGCGTCTTGCCGTGTTCACGCGTGATCATCTCGGCAAGCTTGCCGGTGTTGGCGCGCAGCAGTTCCTGAAATTTCAGCATGACGCGCATACGCGTGCCCTGGCCGCTGTTGCGCCAGGTCTTGAAGGCTTCCTTGGCATTGGAGACGGCCAGGTCCAGTTCTTCGCGCGTGGCAAAGGGCACCTTGGCAACGACTTCCTGGGTGGCGGGGTTGATCACGTCACGCCATTCGGTGGATTTGGACTGCACGAGCTTGCCGCCGATCAATAGCGGAACGCGGGGGACTTCACTCATTTGATGCTCCTCACACTGCGTAGTCGATGCGGATGGAATCCGCGTTCATGGATCTTGCAACGCGCCGGCCAGGCAGAGTCAGGGCCGGCGCGCCGGGTTATTTCTTCACCAGCGGGCAGGTCGAATCGGCCAACGGCTGGAAGGCTTCGGCCGCCGGAATGGTGGCCACCAACTTGGAATAGTCCCAGCCGCCCTTGGAATCCGCGGGCTTCTTCACTTCGTACAGGTACATGTCGTGGATCACGCGGCCGTCGGGCCGGATCGATGCGTTGCGCATGATGGGATCCTTGATCGGCATTTCGCGCATCTTGTCGGCCACGACCTTGCCGTCGGTGCTGCCCGCCGCCGCTGTGGCGCGCAGGTAATGCAGCACGCTGGAATACACACCGGCCTGCGTCATCGTCGGCTTCAACCCCCGGAAGGCCTTTTCAAAACGCGTGGACCACTGCCGCGATGCGTCGTCATAGTCCCAATAAAAGCCGTCCACATAGGACAGGCCCTGTGCGCTTTCCAGGCCCAGCGCCCGCAGGTCCGACAAGAAAATCAGCAGCGACACCAGACGCTGCCCGCCCGACACGATGCCGAATTCGCGCGCCTGCTTGACGGCGTTGACGGTGTCCTGTCCGCCGTTGGCCAATGCCACCACCTGCGCCTTCGAGCTTTGCGCCTGCAACAGGTACGAGGCAAAATCCGGCGCGTTCAAGGGATGCCGCACACTGCCGGCCACCGTGCCGCCCAGCGCCTTCACGGCCTTGACCGTGTCGGCTTCCAGCGAATGGCCGAACGCGTAGTCCACCGTGATGAAGTACCAGGATTTGCCGCCCGCCCGCACCGTGGCCTTGGCGCCGCCCGCCGATTGCGAATACGTGTCGAACATCCAGTGAAAGCCCACGGGCGAACATTCCTTGTTGGTCAGCGCCGTCGTGGCGGGGCCCGAGAACATCACCACTTTGTTCTTTTCGCGCGCGATGCCCTGCACCGCCAGCGCCACCGCCGAATTGGTCAGGTCGGCAATGGCCGTCACGCCATCGCGATCAAACCATTCGCGCGCTTTCGCGGCGCCCACGTCCGCCTTGTTCTGGTTGTCGGCCGACACCAGTTCGATCTTCATGCCCTTGCATTCCGCGGCCAGGCAGTCATCGATGGCCAACTGCGCCGCCGCCACCGACCCGGGCCCGCCCATCCCGGCATAGGTGCCGGACATGTCCGTCAGGATGCCGATCTTCACTGGCGGCTTGTCGGCCGCTTGCGCCTGGCTTACCAATATTGCGCCCAGACACAAGCCTGCGGCCAGCCCGCGTGCGTGCAATTTCATGGATTTGTCTCCTGAGTGTTATGCGCTGATTGATAGCGTGATGCCGTCTTTGCGGCCTGCGACTCCCAGGGCAATGCCCCGAGGCCTGCCGGCCCAGTGTAGATGTGTGAAAATCAACAAGCAACACCAGAAATGCACATTCCTTGTGCATTGATGCACAACCAAAAAAAGCCGCCCCACGCCCGTGGGCGCGGGGATCCGGAGATCGAAATCGTGTTGGATTGGGACAGCCTGCGGTACTTCCTGGAGGTAGCCCGCACCCAGCGGGTCAGCGCGGCCGCGCGCAAGCTTGGCGTTGAGCACACCACCGTGTCGCGTCGCATCCGCGCGCTGGAGACCGAGCTGGATACGCTGCTGTTCGAAAAGTCGCGCAGTGCGGGATTCGTGCTGACGGACGACGGCCAGCGCCTTTTCGTCCACGCCGAACAGATGGAAAGCACGGTGCACACCGCGCGCGAAAACTTGTCGGGTATCGGCCAGGCCCTGTCCGGCCATTTGCGTATCGGCGCCACCGAGGGCTTTGGCAGCTATGTGCTGACGCCGCTGGCGGCTGACTTCCAGCGGCGCTATCCCCACATCACCTTGGACATTTTGCCCGTGCCGCGCTTTGTCAGCCTGTCCAAGCGCGAAGCCGATCTGGCGATCACCATTGAACGGCCTCAGCGCGGCCCCTACGTGTGCAGCAAGCTGTGCGACTACACGCTGCGCCTGTATGGCACGCCCGGTTATCTGGCGCGCCACGCCCCCATCGAGACGCGCGCCGACCTGGCGCATCACACCTTCATCGGTTATGTGGACGAACTGCTGTTCAGCGAACGCCTGCGTTACCTGGAAGACATGCTGCCGGCCAGCAACGTGGTGCTGCGCAGCACCAGCGTGGTCGCGCAGTACCACGCCGCGCTACAGGGGCAGTCGCTGGCGGTGCTACCCTGCTTTATTGCCGCGCAGGACCCGCGTTTGAAGCCGGTGTTGCAAACCGATATTGAAATCACGCGATCGTTCTGGATGTATTGCCACGAAGACCTGCGCAAGCTCAAGCGCGTGACGGTGCTGTGGGAATTCATCCGCAAGTCGGTGCTGAAAAACGCCGACTTGCTGGCGGGCAAGCGCGGCACGATGAAGTACCTGCCCTGACGCAAGGCGGGGGCCAATTAGGCCCCCGCTTCGTTGCAGTGTTATCGATGCTCAGGCCGGCTTGGCGTCCTTGGGCGCCTTGACCCGCAGGCGGCGCATCAGCAAAAACACGGTCAGCAACGCCACCGCGCCGTGAATCGCCCACACACCCACGCCGAAGCTGAGCTTGCCGTTGGAAATCCAGGCGCGCGACAGGTTGATCAGGTTCATATACAGCAAGCCGACCAGGCCGGCGATCAACAGATCGCCCGAACGGCCCAGGCGCGGGTTCACCGCCCCTAGCGGAATCGCCAGCAGCGCCAGGTTCAACGCTGCCAAGGGCAACGAAATGCGCCACATCACCTGCGACCAGCTGCTGTTGGTGTTGTCGGCCACCAGCTGCATCGTGGCACGGGCTTTCGACGAGCGCTCGGCTGCGGCACGCGCTTCGCCAATCGGGTCTTCGCCCGCCTTGCTTTCCAGGCGCAGACCATATTTGTTGAAATGCACCAGGCGTATTTCCGGCGTGCCCGGCTTCAGGTCGTAGCGATGGCCTTCGCCCAGCACCAGGAAGCGGTCGCCATTGGGCAGCGTTTCGCTGTGCGCGCTGCTTGCCGTCAAGACGCTCAGCCACTCAGGGCCCGTTTCGCGCGCGAACACGTTGCCCAATTCATCCGTCGGGGTAACCGGGTCTTCAGAGAAAAATACGCGATTGCCGCCCGACGATTCGGCGAACTGCCCCGCCGTGACCTTGGACAGATCCGAGCGCTGCTCGAAGCGTTCGTGGTATTCGCCGATTTGCCGATACGCCCACGGCGCGGCCACCAGCGTCAAGCCCGCCACGGCCAGCGCCACGGGCACCGCAACGCGCAGAACGGGCTTTAACCAGTCGGCCAATGACAAACCGCTGGCAAACCACACCACCATTTCGGATTCGCGGTAATTGCGCGTGACGGTAGTCAGCACGGCAATGAAGATCGACACGGCCAGGATGGTCGGCAAGGCGGTGATCGTGGATAGCGCGGCCAGCACCAGGACGACGTCGGCTCCGATGTTGCCGCCCGCTGCTTCACCCAGCAGGCGCACAAGAAGCACGCTGAGCCACACGATGAGCAACGTGGAAAAGACAACGCCAGCGTGACTGGTGATCTCGCTGACGACAGAGCGTTTAAATAGAGACATGGGAGAATATGCGGGATAATCGACCGCATCATACACAGACGCACACGGGAAACCCTCATGGAATTTAGCACACAGACCACTGCTTCCCTGCACCAGGTTAAAACCGCCGCCCTGGCTGTCGGGGTGTACGCGGACGGCGTGTTGAGCCCCGCCGCGGACATCATCGACCGCGCTTCCAACGGCGCCGTGCGGGCCGTGGTCAAGACCGAGTTCCGCGGCCGCGCCGGCTCCACGCTGACGCTGCGCACCCTGCCCGGGGTGACCGCGCAGCGCGTGGTGCTGGTGGGTCTGGGCAAGCAGGAAGAGTATTCGGCCCGCGCACACGCGTCTGCTGAACAGGCATTTGCCTCGGTCTGCGTGGCCGCGCAATTGACCGAAGGCGTGTCCACGCTGGCCGCCAACCCGATTGCCGACGTCGCCATCATTGCCCGCGCCCGCAGCGCCGCCATCGCGGCCGGCGGCGCCACCTATCATTACGACGCCAGCTTCGGCAAGCCCGACCGCGACGCCCGGCCCAAGCTCAAGAAGATCGTGCAGATCGTCGAGCGCGCCGACGCCGCCCAGGCGCAGAAGGGCCTGCGCGAAGGCGCGGCCATCGCCAACGGCATGGAGCTGACCCGCACACTGGGCAACCTGCCCGGCAACATCTGCACGCCCACCTACCTGGGCGACACGGCCAAGCGCCTGGCGCGCGAATTCAAGTCGCTGAAAGTCGAAGTGCTGGACCGCAAGCAGGTCGAAGCGCTGGGCATGGGCTCGTTCCTGTCGGTGGCTCGCGGCTCGGCCGAAGCGTTGCGCTTCATCGTGTTGCGCCATGCCGGCGCCAAGGCCGCCAAGAAAGGCGCCAAGAACGCCCAAGGCCCGATCGTGCTGGTCGGCAAGGGCATCACGTTCGACGCCGGCGGCATCTCGCTCAAGCCCGCCGCCACCATGGATGAAATGAAGTACGACATGTGCGGCGCAGCCAGCGTGTTGGGCTCGTTCCGCGCCCTGGCCGAACTGGAACTTCCGCTTGACGTCGTCGGCCTGATCCCCGCCTGCGAAAACCTGCCGAGCGGCACGGCCAACAAGCCGGGCGACGTCGTCACCAGCATGGCCGGCCTGACCATCGAAATCCTGAACACCGACGCCGAAGGCCGCCTGGTTCTGTGCGACGCTCTGACCTACGCCGAACGCTTCAAGCCGGCAGCCGTCATCGACATCGCCACGCTGACCGGTGCCTGCGTCGTTGCCCTGGGCAACGTCAACAGCGGCCTGTTCTCCAAGGACGACGCCCTGGCCGACGCCTTGGCGGCTGCCGGCCGCAAGTCGCTGGACACGGCATGGCGCATGCCGATGGACGACGCCTACCAAGATCAGCTGAAGTCCAACTTCGCCGATCTGGCCAACATCGGCGGCCCCCCGGCCGGCGCGGTCACGGCGGCCTGCTTCCTGTCGCGCTTCGCCAAGGCCTACCCGTGGGCGCACCTGGACATCGCCGGCACCGCCTGGCGCGGTGGCAAGGACAAGGGCGCCACGGGCCGCCCCGTGCCGCTGCTGATGCAATACCTGCTGGATCAGGTTTGAAACCTTCGCAACGGAACCGGGCATGACGCGGATCGATTTTGCCTTCGGCGCGCCCGACCGCTTGCGCATGGCCTGCCAGGTCGTGCGCAAGCAATTTTTGGCGGGGCAGCGGCTGGTGGTGTACTGTAAAGACGGCTCGCGGCTGGCCGCTTTCGACCGCATGCTGTGGGCGTTCGACGACACCGCCTTCATCCCGCACGTGCTGGCCAACGACCCGCTGGCGGCTGAAACGCCGGTTGTGCTTACCGCGGGTGACCCGCAGCAGGCCGCCCAGGCGGCCCAGCCCAACCCGGGTGCCGACGCGCCCGGGTTGTGGCTGCTGAATCTGGACGACGACAGCCCGCCGGGTTTCGACACCTTCGAACGCCTGCTTGAAATCGTGTCGGACGACCCTGACGACAAACAGGCCGCCCGCCAGCGCTGGCGCACCTACCAGAACGCGGGCCACACGCCGCAAAGCCACGATCTCAGCCGCCAACAGGCCGGCGGTTGATCCGCCCCATCCGTCCGGTGGGCCCCGCGCCCACCCTGGCAATCTGACATTCGGGAGCCCCCATGCCCTCTCGCCCCAACGACCCCGGCATCCCTACTTTGACCCAACGGGCCGAACCGACGCTGTACGCGCCGCCCGCCCCTGCCGATGAGCCCGACGCGCCGATGCTGACCGAGCTGGCCGACGACGCCGGCGCTGCCGACCCCGATGACGCCTTTCCCTTGCTGACGGACATCGCCGACGACAACGGGCAGGACTGGAACGTGGATGAAGCGCCCGCCGTTCATTCGGCCGCCACGCAGGCTCCCGCTGCCCCCCCGCCTGACGCCTCGGTCCTGACGGCCCGCCTGCAAGCCGAAGTCGAACAGCTGATGCGGCACGCGCTGGCCGACGCCATCGAGCAGATCCAGACGCGCATGGACGCTGAATTACCGGGTATCGTTTCCCGGGTATTGAACGAAGTCCGGCCCGGCTGAAACCGGCGCATTGCCGCAGGTGTAAATCTTCCAAAAACTGGATTCTTCAGGGAACTGTAAGGTATCCTTCCCATCTAAGCTTTCAAGCTATTTTTTTTGGCGCATACAGGAGTTCTCCATGAACGAATATCGTCCGTCCCCTTTTAATCGTTCCGGCGCAGTCGCTGGCGCGCCGGGCGAGGTCGCTCGCAACCAGGTCCTGCGCAACACTTATTGGCTCTTGGCCCTCTCGCTGATCCCCACGGTGCTGGGTGCGGCGGTCGGCATGTACACCGGCATCAACCGCGTCATGGGCGCCAGCCCCGGCCTGTCCGCCATCGTTTTCCTGGTGGGCGCGTTCGGCATGATGTTCGCCATCGAGAAAAACAAGAACAACTCGATGGGCGTGGTGCTGCTGCTTGCCTTCACGTTCTTCATGGGCATCATGCTGTCCCGCCTGTTGGGCTTCGTCATGGGGTTCAGCAACGGCTCGCAGCTGGTCATGACGGCATTCGGCGGCACGGCAATCGTGTTCGGCACGATGGCCACGCTGGCCACGACCATCAAGCGCGATTTGTCCGGGATGCAGAAGTTCCTGTTCATCGGCGCGGTCGTGATCCTGATCGCGGCGCTGGCCAACATCTTCCTGCAATTGCCCGCGCTGATGCTGACCATTTCGGTCATGGCCATCCTGGTGTTCTCGGCCTTCATGCTGGTTGACCTGCAACGCGTGGTCAATGGTGGCGAAACCAACTACGTGTCCGCCACGCTGGCCATCTACCTGGACGTCTACAACGTCTTCTCGAACCTGCTGATGCTGCTGGGCATCTTCGGCGGCAACCGCGAGTAATCGCTTACCGCCAGTCCGGTCCAAAGGCCTACATTCACGTGTAGGCCTTTTTCTTTTGGAGCGCTACCGATGCAAGACCGCCGCCGCTTCCTCCAGACCGCCGCCTGCGCCGCCCTGCTGGGACCCACGGGCGCCGTGCAGGCACTCAGCGTGAAACAAGCCATGCTGACCCGCGCCATTCCTTCGTCCAAAGAGCAGATTCCGGTGATCGGCCTGGGCACGGCAGACACCTTCAACGCGTCGCCCGACGATGCCGCCGCCATGGCGCCGCTGGCGCAGGTGCTGGAGGTGTTCACGAAAGAAGGCGGCACGCTGATCGACACCGCGCCCAGCTACGGCCAGGCCGAGGCTGTGGTCGGCGCGCTGCTGGCCCGCCAGGCTGCCACGGCGCCCCGGTACTTTTTAGCCACGAAGATCGGCGCGCAAGGGCGGGATGCCGCGATGGGCCAGATCCGCGAATCCCAACGGCGGCTGGGGCGCGACAAGCTGGACCTGATCCAGGTGCACAACCTGATCGACACCCGCAACCAACTGGCCCTGCTGCGCGAACTGAAGCAGCAAGGGGTCACCCGCTACATCGGCATCACGCACTACACGGACTATGCCCACGACGAGCTGACCGAACTGGTTGAGCGCGAGAAGCCCGACTTTCTTCAGGTGAACCTGTCCGTGGGCGCGCGCAGCGCCGAAAAGCGCCTGTTGCCGGCCTGCCAGGCCAACGGCGTTGCGGTGCTGATCAACCGGCCCTTCCAGGACGGGGCGCTCTTTCGGCAAGTCAAGGGCCGCCCCCTGCCCGCGTTGGCCGCTGAGATCGCCTGCACCTCGTGGGCACAGATCTTTCTGAAATTCATCATCGGGCATCCGGCCGTCACCGCCGTCATCCCCGCCACGTCCAAGCCCGCCAACATGGCCGACAACGCGCTGGCCGGGTTCGGGCGGCAGCCCGACGCCGCGCTGCGCGAACGCATTGCAGCCCTGCTGGCATAAGGTCATGGCCTGGGCCGGGCTTGAGTCCGCGCGCGCGCGCATCGCGCAGACGCTGGGCATCCACCAAACCGACATCGCCCCGGCGGCCTGCGGCTTCGCGTTCTTTTTCTTTTTGTTCTGCGGCTATTTCATGCTGCGACCTATCCGCGAAACCATGGGGATCCAAGCGGGCGTCAATCAGCTGCAATGGCTGTTCACCGCCACCTTTGTCGCCACGCTGGCGGTCGTGCCGTTGTTTGGCGCCCTGTCCGCCCGCGTCCGGCGCGCCACCTTGCTGACCTGGGTGTACAGCATTTTTGCGTTGACCATGGTGGGCTTCGCGGCGCTGTTGTACCTGCAACCCGGCAGCGTCTGGGCGGCGCGCGCGTTCTACGTGTGGTTGTCGGTGTTCAACCTGTTCGTGGTGTCGATCGCCTGGAGCCTGATGGCGGACGTGTTCCGGATGGACTCCGCCAAACGCCTCTTCGCGTTGATTGCCGCCGGCGCCAGCGCGGGCGGGCTATGCGGCCCGTTGCTGGGCGCCCTGCTGGCCGGCGCGCTGGGCCCGGCGGGCCTGCTGCTGTTATCCGCGCTGCTGCTGACCGCCACGCTGCCGCTCAAACAATGGCTGTTGCGCTGGCGGGCCGCCACACGGCCCGAGACAGGGCTGGACGACATGCAGCGTCCCATTGAAGGCGCGCTGCTGGCCGGCATCCTGCGCATTTTCCAGTCGCGCTATCTGCTTGGCATCTCGCTGCTGGTGGTGTTGCTGGCCACGCTGAACACCTTTCTGTACATGGAACAGGCGCGCCTGGTTGCCGACACCTTTCCCGACACCGCGCAGCGCATCCGCGTGTTCAGCGCGCTGGACGTCACCGTGCAGACGTTGGCGCTGCTGTCGCAGGTGTTCATCACGGGGCGCGTGGCCGCCCGGCTGGGCTTGCGCTTTCTGTTGACGGCGGTGCCGCTGGCGGTGGGGCTGTCGTTCCTGTTCCTTGCCGCGTTTCCGGTCTTCGGCGTCCTGGCCGCCGCGATGGTCCTGCGCCGTGCCGGCGAATATGCGCTTATCCGGCCGGGCCGCGAAATGCTGTTCACGGCGGTGCCTGCTGAAGACAAATACAAAACCAAGAACGTCATCGATACGGTCGTCTACCGGGGCGGCGACGCGGCTAGCGGATGGGTCAAGGCCGGCGTCGACATGCTGGGACATGGTGCGGTGCTGATTGCCCTGTTGGGCGCGGCGGTGGCGCTGGGCGCGGCCGCCGTGGGCTATGGGCTGGGCCAGCGGGCGGATGCCGGGCCTAGGCAAGGCAAAGGGCAAGACAACGACAAGGACGACGACAAAAACCTCAGCCCTTAGGTTTTCTTGAACATCCATGTTATTGAAGCAAACGGATTCTTCGGGCCTGCCGCGCACAATGGCGCAGCTCTCAACGTCCTGGGGAACCGTCATGAAACGCACCGCCCGCCTTGCCGCCCTGTTGCTATCGCTTGCCGCAACCACCGCGCAAGCCGACTATCCCGAACGCGCGATCACGCTGATCGTGCCTGCCGCCGCCGGGGGCAACGCCGACATCACCGCACGCTTGATCGGGCAGGAAATGAGCCGACAGCTGGGCCAACCCGTCGTGGTGGAAAACCGCGTCGGCGCGGGCGGCCGCATCGGCACGCAGGCCGTGGTCCGCGCCCCCGCCGACGGCTACACCATCGGCTACGCGCACGTCGGCACGCTGGTGTTGCATCGTTTCCTGTTCAAGCAGCAGCTTTACAACCTGGACCGCGACGTGACGCCGATTGGTCTGGTGGCCGAAACGCCCAATGTGATCGTCGTCAACGCCGCGTCGCCCTATCGCGACTTGAAGAGCTTTATTGAGGCCAGCCGCGCCCAGCCGGATCGCCTGACCATGACATCCGCCGACCCCGGCACAACCAGTGAAGTTGGCGTCAAGCTGTTCATCGCCCAGACAGGCGCCGCCGTGCGCCAGATCCCGTACAAGGCGACAGCCGCGCAGTTGTCGGATCTGTTGGGCGGCCACGTGGACAGCATGATGGAAAACCTGCCGCCCTTGATCGGCAACTTGAAAGACGGCCGCCTGCGCGCATTGGCCGTCACCACCAAGTCCCGCGCAGCATCCAACCCCGATGTGCCGACGGTGGCCGAACAAGGGTATCCGGCTTACGAGCAATCTGCCTGGAGCGCGCTGATCGCGCCCGCCGGCACGCCCGCCGCCGTGGTCGATCGATTGAACGACGCAATGAACAAGGCACTGCAATCGGACAACGTCGCGAAGGAACTGCGCAGCCGTTCGCAAGAGCCGCTGGGCGGCACGCCGCAAGACGTCCAAACCCAAATTCGCAAGGAGCTGCCCAAATGGGAGAGCATCATCAAGGCCGCCACGCTGGATTGATCGGCGCGCGCCCAGCCACCGGAGCCACCGACATCCCCGGAGCCAAAGCATGGTCCGCGTAAGCCGGGAAGACTTCTCTGTTGCCGCCGCGACCAATGACTCGGCCTACCGCCGCGTCACCGTGCCGGTGCTGCGTATCGAGGCCGGACCAGGCCCCGCCGTGGCCTTGATTGCCGGTGTGCATGGCGATGAATGGGAAGGCCAGGCCGCCATCCTCGACCTGTGGCAGCAACTGCCCGGCATGCTGCAACATGGCACGGTGTACCTGCTGCCGGCTGTCAATGCCGAGGCCTCGCTGGCCGGCACGCGTCTGTCGCCCAGCGACGGCGGCAACCTGAATCGCGCGTTCCTGGGCGCACCGGCGCGCGGCTACACCGAAAGCGTGGCGGCGGCCCTGGAAGCACGGCTGCTGCCCCGCATCCAGGCCATGATCGACGTGCACAGCGGCGGCGCCTCGCTGTGTTACCTGCCGTCGTCGGTGATCACGCGTTATGGCAACGACGCCTATGACGAGCGCCTGCCGGCCCTGGCCCGCGCGTTCGGCTTTCCCGACTGTGTGTTTTTTCGCGGCAACGAGGCAGGTTCAATGCCCGCCTCCGCCAGCCGCCACGGCGTGCTGCGCCTAAGCGCCGAAATCGGCGGGGGCAGGCAGACTCGCGGCGCCCTGGTTGACGGCTGCCGGGATGGCTTGCTGGGCTGCCTTGTCGAACTGGGGCTATTGCCCAACCACCCTGTTCCGGCCAATCGGGACATCCGCCTCTATGACCTGGACGCGCCGGCCGCCACGCTGCGCGCGGGCGCACCGGGCGTGTTCGTGCCCGGCGTCGACCTGGGGCAGGCGGTGACGGCGGACCAGATGATCGGCCGCCTGGTCGAACCCGCGCGCCCGGATGTTCCCGCAAGGCCGCTGTACGCGCCGCAAGCCGGCACGGTGGTTTGCCTGCGCGCCATCGCGCGCAGCGACGACGGCGACTGCCTGCTGCAAGTGGCCCCCGCCCTACCCCTGGACTCCCTAGCGTCAAAATACTGACTATGCAGATGAACCCAAGATTGACCCACCTGCGCTGCATCCGCTGCGCCAGCCTGTGGGCACCCGGCGACTACGCCGAAGGCTGCCCTAGCTGCCTTGCCGCCAGCCGCCCCGCCACGCTGGAATGCCGCTACGACGACGCGGAAAGCGGCAACGCCATGCCATTGCCCGTGCTTCAAGCGGTGACCTTGGGCGAAGGCGATACGCCTTGCCTGGAAGCGTCCGACCTTGCCGACGCCGAAGGTGTCGGCAAGCTGTGGCTTAAGTGCGAGAGCGCCAACCCCACCGGCAGCCACAAGGACCGCATGGCGGCCCAGTTGATATCGCGGGCCGTGCTGGCCGGCGCGACGCGGGTGGCGGCGGCTTCCAGCGGTAACGCCGGGGTGTCGATTGCGGCCTACTGCGCCGCCGCCGGCTTGCAGGCGGATATTGCCATCACCCAGAACTGCCCGCCCTTGCAGCGCGAAGCCATGGAACGCTTCGGCGCCCGCCTTCGTGCGTTCGAGGACAGCCTGGCTCGCTGGCCCTACGTCGAGGACCTGTGCCGCAATCACGGCGCGTTCGCGGGCACCAATTATCTGAATCCGCCCGTCGGCACGCACCCCTATGGCGTCGAAGGCTACAAGCCCATCGCCACCGAAATCCTGAACGTTTGCGCCACACCCACCGACATCATCGTGCCCACCGCGCGAGGCGATCTGCTGTGGGGCATCTTGCTGGGCTGGCAGCATTTGCTGCAAAGCGGGCGCATCGCGCGCCTGCCTCGCCTGCACGCCGTCGAGCCCTATGCACGCCTGTCGCGTGCTCGCGCCACGGGCGATGCGCGCGGCCTGTGGGAAGGCGCCACCCAGCAATATTCCATCGCGGGCGGCACCTGCACCTTGCAATCGCTGGAAGCCTTGGCCCGCTCGGGCGGCACCCCGGTGGAAGTGTCCGATACCGCTGCCGCCGCCGCGCAGCACCGGCTTGAGCGCCGGGGCATCAGCACCGAACTGTCATCCGCCGCGGCATTGGCGGCGGTGTCCCAGCTACGTCGTTCAGGCGTACTGGACGCTGAATCGTCAGTGGTGTTGATGTTGACGTCGGACGGGCGCCGGGGCTGACGGCACGCAGTGGCCGGATTGACCTTGGGCCGCTACGGAGCAGGAGGCATCGGCCAAGCGCCCAGGCCGACTTGCCGGGCGACCCCGACGTCAAATCAAACGCCGAACCGATCCACCAGCGGGGCCAGCGCGCCGCGCAGGCAGGTAGCCCAGAACTTCCCGGCCTCGGACAAGGGCCGGCTGCCATGCAGGATCATGTGGCATTCAAAATGCACGGGTGCCGTCAGCGGGCGATAACACAGGCCCGCGGCTTCCATGCCCACGGCCGTGGCGGGGTTGGCGATGCCGACCCCATGCCCGGCCAACGCCAATTGGCAGACGGTGCTGGAATACGGGGTTTCAATCGCCACCTTCAGGCTGTGGCCGGCTTGCCGCAACAGCGTATCCAGGCGCTTGCGCGAGCCGTCCTCGGCGTTCAATGCAATCACATCGACATCGGCCAGCTGGGCAACGTCCACCTGTTCCAGGCGCGCCAGCGCGTGCCCGGCGGGAAACACCGCCACCGCGCGCAAGCTGGCCAGCCGATGGCCGCGCAGGCCTTCCAGTTCGGATTCGTCCGCCACCACCGCCAGGTCCAGCTCGCCTGATACCACCATGTCGCGCAAGGTATTGGAGTCGCGGATTTGCAGGTACAGCGGCGTGTCCGGGTAGCGGGTACGAAAGCGTGAGATCGACTCGCTGACGATCGCCCCGCCGTAGGCATGGATGCAGCCGATGCGCAGCCGGGGCTGCGCGGCGCCGCGTATGGCCCGGATCTTGCGGCCCAGGCTTTCCAGGCCGACATTCAGGCGGCGGATTTCTTCGTACAGCAAGGTGGCTTCGGGCGTGCGCTGCATGCGCTGGCGCACGCGTTCGAACAGGCGCAGTTCAATGCTGGCTTCCAGCGCGGCCAAGGTGGCGCTGACCGTCGCGGGCGACACATCCAACCGCCGGGCGGCAGCCGTCACGCTTTCCGTTTCATAGACGGTGCGAAAGGTCTCGACCTGTTTTAGCGTGAAGGTCATGGTGGCGCGCCGCGCGCTAGATGCGTTGCAGGTCCATCAGGACGCGGCGGGTCGACAACGGGCGGCCGGCTAGGATCTCGGCCAGGCGTTCGCGCAGGTCGCGCCGCAACGCGGGTTCGATTGTGGTGTCGTCGAAATCCGGCGCTTGTTCGTCCACGCCATAACCCGTTTCGCGCAGCAGCGTCCATTCAAAGCGGCGCAGCGCGCCGGCGGCACGGGTACCGTTGGACAGCTGCTGCAACGCCATGTCGTAGGCGTCGAACAGCAAGGGGTGGGCGTCTTCGCGTGGCAGCAAGCGCAGCAGTAGCTCGTTCATGTACCAGGCGGACATCAGCGCGGTGCCGGTCAACGGCCGGATGCCCGCGATTTCGGCACGCGTCAGTGTCTTGACTTCGCCATTGCCGGTCCAGGACAGCAGCAAGGGCTGAAAGGCCGACAACACGGGACGCAGTACCGAATAAGGGCGCTTGGCGCCCTTGGCGACCATGGCGACACAGCCATGGTCGCGGGAGAAAGTCTGAACAATAAGGGAGGTTTCACGCCACGCGGTGGCGTGCAACATAAAACCCGGGCGGTCCTGGACGCGAGGCGCCCGTCTACTCATAACCCAGATCGCGGAGCGCACCCTCGCGGTCGGACCAGCCCTTGCGCACCTTGATATAGACCTCCAGGTGCACGGGCTTGTCCAGCAGCTTGGCGATGTCTTGCCGCGCCTCCGTGGCGATGCGCTTCATGTGCATGCCGCCCGCGCCTAGCAAGATGGGCTTGTGGCTGTCGCGTTCGACCACCACGCAGGCATTGATGCTGGCGCCCTTGGCGGTTTCTTCCCATTGTTCGATGACAACGGTACAGCCGTAGGGCAGTTCGTCGCCCACCAGGCGGAAGATCTTCTCGCGTACCAGTTCGGCGGCGATGAAGCGCATGGGGCGGTCGGTCAGGGTGTCTTCTTCGAACATCGCCTCGCCTTCCGGCAGGCGCGTGGCGATTTCTTCCAGCAACTGGTCCAGCTGCTGCTTCTTGGTGGCGCTGACGGGCACCACGGCGCCAAAGGGGTGCAGCGCCATGATCTTGGAGACGAACGCGAACAGGTCGTCGCGATTCTTCATTTGGTCGATCTTGGAGACGACCAGAATGGTGCGTTCCGGGTTCGGCAACAGCGGCAACAGCTTCGCATCGCCTTCGGACCATTTGCCGGCTTCCACCACGTGCACCACCACGTCGACGTCGGCCAGGGCCTGCGTCACCACGCGGTTCATCATGCGGTTCATGGCGCCGCCATGACGCGTCTGGAAACCCGGGGTATCAACGAAAACGAACTGTTCGTGCTCGCGAGTCAGCACGCCGTGGATACGGTGGCGCGTAGTCTGCGCCTTGCGCGACACGATGGAAATCTTGGAACCGATCAGGGCATTGGTCAGCGTGGACTTGCCCACATTGGGACGGCCAACGATGGCAACAAAGCCGGTACGAAAAGGGGTATCGCTCATTTAGTCTCTTGAGCCACTGCCACGGGCAGCGACAATTGCGCGGTTTTGCGCGCCTTGCCCGACTTGCGGGCAGCCTTGGTGGCGGGGCTGATAGCCAGCGCAGCCTCCAAAGCCAGCTTGGCCGCCGATTGCTCGGCGGCGCGGCGGCTGGCGCCGGGCGCCGTAACCTTGATCTCGAGCGCCGGGATGGCGCACTCGACTTCGAACTGCTGGCTGTGGGCCGCGCCATGCGTGGCCACCACCGTGTACAGGGGCAGCGCCAGCTTGCGGCCTTGCAGGAATTCCTGCAGCAAGGTCTTGGCGTCCTTGCCCAGCGTTTTAGGGTCAACCGAGGCCAGCACCGGTTGGTACTGGCGCACGATCACGCGGCGCGCGGCGTCAAAGCCCGCGTCCAGGAAGACGGCGCCAAACAGCGCCTCGACCGTGTCCGCAAGAATCGATGGCCGGCGGAACCCGCCGCTTTTCAATTCGCCTTCGCCCAGCCGCAGATACTGCGACAGTTCCAGGCGTTGGGCGATGTCCGCCAGCGAGGCCTGCTTGACCAGGTTGGCCCGCAGCCGCGACAGATCGCCTTCGTCGATTTTGGAATAGCGTTCAAACAGCATCGCCGCCACGACGAAGTTCAGCACGGAATCCCCAAGGAATTCCAAGCGCTCGTTGTGGCGCGCACCGTGACTGCGATGCGTCAGTGCCTGTTCAAGCAAGGCTGGATCACCGAAGTGGTGATCCAGGCGGTTTTCTAGCGTGGCTAGCGACATAATCAGTTGAACCGGCCGATGCGGCTGAGATCGCTGAAATTCATCCAGATGAAGAACGCGCGTCCGACGATATTGGCTTCAGGTACGAAGCCCCAATAACGGCTGTCCGCGCTGTTGTCCCGATTATCGCCCATGGCGAAATAACTGCCTTCGGGTACTTTGCAGCGTACCCCATTGCGGCTGTATTGGCAGTTTTCACGGTGAGGAAATTGCCACATGGGCGAATAATCCTGTGGCTTGTTCTCATCTAGCAGGATCTTGTGCTCAACGTTGCCCAACTTCTCTTTATATTGCGCGATATACGACACACGATCCGGTTCGAAGTAGTCGCCGTCGCGAACGTGAGGCACCAGCGTGCCGTTCACATACAGTTTTTTGTCCAGATAAGCGATCTCGTCGCCGGGCAGGCCGACCACGCGCTTGATGTAGTCCACGTCCGGATCCACGGGATAACGGAACACGAAAACATCGCCGCGCTGGGGCTTGCCGATGTCCACGACCTTCTTGTCGATCACGGGCAGACGCAAGCCATAGCTGAACTTGTTCACCAGGATCAGGTCGCCGGACTGCAGCGTCGGCAGCATCGAGCCCGACGGAATCCGGAACGGCTCCACCACGAACGAACGCAGCATGAACACGAACAGGATGACGGGAAAAAAGCTGACGGCGTATTCAACCCACCAGGGCACGCGGCGCGCCACGTCACCGGCTTCGCGGCGCAGGCGTTCGGCTTCCTGGGCGTCCCCGATCAGGGCCGCATCGTACTGCGCCATTGCCGCTTGGGCCCGCGCTTCACGGCCACGCCGCAGCACTGCCAGATCAAGCACCCAGATAATGCCGGTCAAGACCAGCAGAACAAACAGGATCAGGGCAAAGTTCCAACTCATCAGCTAACCGCCTTCTTTTGGTTCTACTTGTCTTCCACTTGCAGGATGGCCAGGAACGCCTCCTGCGGAATCTCAACGCTACCCACCTGCTTCATGCGCTTCTTGCCGGCCTTCTGCTTTTCAAGCAGCTTCTTCTTGCGCGAGATGTCGCCGCCATAGCACTTGGCCAGCACGTTCTTGCGCAACGCCTTGACGTTTTCGCGGGCGATGATTTCGGCGCCGATCGCGGCCTGGATCACTACGTCGAACATCTGGCGCGGAATCAGCCCGCGCATGCGGGTCACGACGTCGCGGGCGCGATGGCGCGCGTTGCTGCGGTGGACGATCACGGCCAGCGCGTCGACGCGGTCGTTGTTGATCAGCAGGTCCACACGCACGACGTCGGCCGAACGGTATTCCAGGAATTCGTAGTCCATCGAGGCGTAGCCGCGCGACACCGACTTCAGCTTGTCGAAGAAATCCAGCACGATTTCGGCCAGCGGAATCTCGTACACCAGGTGCACCTGGCGGCCGTGGTAGCTCATGTTGACCTGCGAACCGCGCTTGTTATTGCACAGCGTCATCACGGGCCCGACATAGTCCTGCGGCATGAACAGCGTGACCTTCACGATGGGTTCGCGAATGTCCTGGATCTTGCCCACTTCGGGCATGCGCGACGGGCTTTCCACGGTAATCACGGAGCCATCGCGCTGCTCGACTTCATACACCACCGACGGCGCGGTCGTGATGATGTCCATGTCGAATTCGCGTTCCAGGCGCTCTTGCACGATTTCCATGTGCAGCAGGCCCAGGAAGCCGCAGCGGAAGCCAAAGCCCAGCGCTTGCGAGACTTCGGGTTCGAACATCAGCGCGGCGTCGTTCAGCTTGAGCTTGTCGAGCGAATCACGCAGCTGGTCGTATTCAGAGCTTTCGACCGGATACAGCCCGGCGAACACCTGGGGCTTCACTTCCTTGAAACCGGGCAGCGCGGACGGCGCGGGCTTGTTGGCCAGCGTGACCGTGTCGCCGACCTTGGCGTCTTCCAGCTGCTTGATGCCGGCGATGATGAAGCCGACCTCGCCCGCCGACAGATGCGGGCGCTGCTGCGACTTCGGCGTGAACACACCGGTCTGCTCGCACAGGTGGGTGGCGCCGGACGCCATCAGCAGGATCTTGTCCTTGGGCTTGAGCACGCCATTGATGATGCGCACCAGCATGACCACGCCCACGTAGTTATCGAACCACGAGTCGATAATCAGCGCTTGCAACGGCGCTTCCGGGTCGCCCTTGGGCGCCGGCACGCGGGCCACGATGGTTTCCAGAATTTCGTCAATGCCCATGCCCGTCTTGGCGCTGGCCAGCACAGCTTCCGATGCATCGATGCCGATGACGTCTTCCACTTCCTGGCGCGCGCCCTCGGGGTCGGCCTGGGGCAAGTCCATCTTGTTCAGGACGGGCACCACTTCCACGCCCAGTTCGATGGCCGTGTAGCAGTTGGCGACCGTTTGCGCTTCCACGCCTTGCGACGCATCCACCACCAGCAGCGCGCCTTCGCATGCCGACAGCGAGCGGCTGACTTCGTACGAGAAGTCCACGTGCCCCGGGGTGTCGATCAGGTTCAGGTTGTAGACCTTGCCGTCGTTCGCCTTGTAATGCAGGGCGGCGGTCTGGGCCTTGATGGTAATGCCGCGCTCGCGTTCGATTTCCATGGAATCGAGCACCTGCGCCGACATTTCGCGATCCGCCAATCCGCCGCAGCGCTGGATCAAGCGATCGGCCAAGGTCGATTTGCCATGATCGATGTGGGCAATGATGGAGAAGTTGCGAATATGCTGCATGCTTGAAATTATAAGGGACGGAACACTCGGCAATAAGCCGGAAGACGCCGCCGCCTGCGAGGACACGGCTGACGAGAGGGGCGCTGACGGGACGAAACCCGGGCAAAACGAGGGGGCGCCCAAGCGCCCCCTCTTGCGGCAACCAGCCATTTTAGCCGGTCTTGGGCAAATTTTTCTGCCGGTGGGCCGCCCCAGGGTAAAAAGGCGGTCCAACCGGCCGAAGCTGCCTTACTTCGATGCAGGCACCGCGACCCACTGAGTCTGCTCGCCACGGCGGACCAGCAAACCGGCGGAACGGCTCTTGTCCAGCTTGGCCACCAGTTCGCCGAACTGCTTGGCGCCAGTGACATCGGTGTCGTTCAGAGCCAACACAATGTCGCCTTCCTGCAGGCCGGCCTTGGCCGCCGCGCCCTCGGCAACCTTCACCTGGACGCCGCCCTTGATCCGCAGCTTCTTCTGGACATCGGCCGGCACATCGACCACGCCCAGGCCCAGCGCGTTGGTCACTTCGGGCGCCGGCGCCGCTTTCTTCGCGGCGGCCGCCTTCTCGGTCGGGATCTCGCCCACCTTGACCGACAGCGTCAGGCTCTTGCCCTTGCGCCACACTTGCATGTCAGCGCGCGTGCCGGGCTTGGTTTCGCCAACGATACGAGGCAGATCGGACCAGCGCTTGATCGGCTCGTTGTTGAACTTCAGGATCACGTCGCCCGGCTGCACGCCCGCTTGTTCGGCGGGGCCTTCGGCTTCCACGCTGCTGACCAGCGCGCCTTCGGCCTTGGGCAGGCCGATGGCTTCGGCCACGTCCTTGCCCACTTCGCCGATCTGCACGCCGACGCGTCCGCGCGTGACCTTGCCGGTGGCGCGCAATTGGTCAACCACGCGCATGGCTTCGTCGATCGGGATGGCCAGCGAGATGCCCATGAAACCACCGCTACGGGAGATGATCTGCGAATTGATGCCGACCACTTCGCCGTCCAGGTTGATCAGCGGCCCACCCGAGTTGCCCGGGTTGACGGCGACGTCGGTCTGGATGAAGGGCAGGTATTCGCCGGTATCGCGGCCGATTGCGCTGACAATGCCGGAGGTCACCGTGGAATCCAGTCCGAACGGCGAGCCGATTGCCAGCACCCATTGGCCCTTCTTCAACTTCTTGGGGTCGCCAATGACCAGCGGGATCATGTCTTTGGCTTCGATCTTGATGAGCGCCACGTCGGTGCGTTCGTCGGTACCGATCACCTTGGCCTTGAACTCGCGGCCGTCGGTCAGCGTGACGTAGATGTCCGTTGCGTCAACCACCACGTGGTTGTTGGTCAGGATATAGCCGTCGGTGGAAATGAAGAAGCCGGAACCCACGCCGCGCGGCACGGTGCGTTCCTCGGGCTGGGGCGGCTGCGGACGCTGGCGCGGCATGGGCGATTGCCCACCGCCAGGCGGCTGAAGATCAGGGCCGAAGAACCAGCGGAACAATTCGTACGGATCGCTGCCGCCGCCGGGGCCAGGGCCTCGCACCGGCACGGTGGCGGTCGTGCGGATGTTCACGACCGCGGGGTCCGCCTTTTCAACAATGCCCGTGAAGTCGGGCAGCGCCACCGTCGGGGTTTGCGCGGTCGCAACGGGCACATAGGCAGTGGACATGAATACGCCCGCCGCCACGGCCACCACAAAGCGCCGGAAAAAAGCGTTCGACACCGTCATTGCTTTCATAAATTACTCCGAAGTTGCTGCTTGCTGCTTGCGGCTGTGGCGTGCGTCACTTGGGGGTGGGGGCCGGCGGTGCGGCCGTTGCCGCGGTCGGCACGTATTCGGTCGCTTGCGCCAGCTGTTCAAGCGTGGCTACGGGCACCTCGCCCACGGCCGTCAGCCAGAAATCAGCAATGCGCGTGCCATACACCGTGATGGAGCCACGCTGCGCGGGCCCCGGCGGCGGATGATGCCCGCGCTCACTGTCATAAGGTTCGATAAACACCGAGATGGCCGCCAGGCCATCGGACAGCACCATCTGGCTGACCGTTGCGCCCCGGCCCATTGACCGCGCCACCTGCATGATGACCTTGAAGCCCTTGGGCGCGGGAATGCGCCACCCCTGGGCCATCAGGTCCACCGGGGTCATCGAGGGCTCCAGCACCTTCCAGTCGCGCGTGCTCCAGCGGGAACTGAGCTGTTGCGGGTCCACCTCGGAACCCAGGCGCAGCGACGTGAACGACACCTGCTCAACCACGCCCCGGGCTGCATTGAGCGTTTGCGCCTTCAGCAGCAAATTCGTTTCAACGTCGGCGCACAGGCGGTAGCCGTAACGCAGCTTGTCCAGCGGTTCGATCGTGATCAGGCGGCATTCGCGGCCCGCCACCCGATGCAGCTTGGACTCGGTGCGGATTTTGTAGTGTTCGGAAAGATTGGCGGGGTCGCCCAGCAGCAGGCCGGGAAAGCGGTCGCCACGACGGCGCTCGATCAGCACCGTCTTGCGTTCCGGGATCAGGCATTGCACGTCGTCGTTGTGACGCAGATATTCGCGCGGCTGGCCGTCCAGGATCTCAAGGCGCTCGCGCTCGCCGGTGCCGTCAAGCACGTGCACCAGGCGCGATGACTGAATCATCTCGCCTTGTTGATACATGAAGACGCCCGCGTAATCCTGCTTGCGCGCGGCCTGCTGAATGCGGGTCAGCAGTTGGACCACATCGTCCGTGGCCGGGGCGGCGTCGGCGGCACGCGCCGGCTCATGGGCGGACAGGAAAGCGGTCAGAAGCGTAGCGGCGAACCATCCCGCGCGATGGGCATGCCAGGAACCTGCGCGCGGCCAACGTGTCGGTAACGCCAGCGCCATCAACGTCCTGCTCCGACGTCGAACGACACTTGACGCACCGCGCTGGGACCCGCCATCTGGCGATGGGCCTCAAGGTAGTCGCGCAGGCCGGCGTCATCGGCGGCGGTGGCGGAGGCAGGCGTGCCGCTGGCATCGGCCAGCACACGCACTTCCGTGGCCGGCGTGCCGGTCAGGTAAGGCTGCGCTACCCAGGCAACGGTGGCAACCGCGGCCGCCACGGCCAGGCCGGACAGACCAACCCGCAACGGCGAGCGGCGCCGGGGCGCCGCCACAATCGGCAGCTCCGCGTCCAACGCGCGCGCCAATCGCGATTGGAACGCGGCGCTAGGCGTCAATGCCAGATCGGCATTGCGCAGGGAATCACCGATCAAATGATAGGTGTCCCAGGTCTGACGTCCTTCCTTGGACAACAGACTGGGAAGAATATCGTCGGAATCTTCTCCGTCCATCCAGGCGGAAACCGATTCCTCCCAGGAGGACTCGGCGATTTCAACGGACTTGGCTGCTGTTTGCATGACTGCCACTCCTTACCAGCGACGCTCGGCATCGGTGCCAAGCAATGGACGCAATTTGGTTGCAATGGCTTCACGCGCACGAAAAATGCGGGAGCGCACCGTACCAATAGGGCAGTCCATGCTCTGGGCGATGTCTTCGTAACTCATACCTTCGATTTCACGCAGGACAATTGCGGTGCGCAATTCTTCGGGCAATTCCTCGATTGCCGCGTTCACCGTCTCGGCGATTTCGCGGCTGGCGACCATGGATTCCGGCGTGCTTATATCGGTTAGGTTGTCGGTTTCGTTAAAAGTTTCACCGTCTTCCGTTTCTATCGCATTGGGCGCGCTGGGCCGCCGGCCTTGCGAGGCCAGCCAGTTGCGCGCCGTGTTGATGGCGATACGATACAACCAGGTGTAGAAGGCGCTTTCGCCGCGGAACTGCGGCAAGGCTCGATACGCCTTGATGAAAGCTTCCTGGGCCACGTCTTCGATTTCCGACGGGTCGCGGATCATCCGGGCCAGCAGGCGCAGGATCTTGCGCTGGTACTTCAGCACCAGTAGATCGAACGCCTTTTTATCGCCTCGTTGAACGCGCGCGACCAACTCCGCGTCGACTTCGCGTTCGCTCATGACGCCTCCTGCGGGCGTGCCGCCGACGGGGCTCGTTGCGCCGTGCCCGTTAGCAGGCATAGACGCCGCCAGGACTCGGGTTGCAACGTCCGCTGCCAGACGGTGAGGGTGATTGTGCTATTTGTAAAGACCGTACTCCCGGTGGGCAAAAGCTGCAAAGTGAGCGTAAGCCAGCGGGGGCCGCGCTGCTGATCCAGCAACCGCGCGTCTTGCCAGCCTTGCGGCTGACGCACCTGCCAACGCCCCGCCCCGGTTGCCGTACGTAACGCCGATACCGGGGACAGGCCGCTCCGTGCCGAGTGTAACAGCCCGGCCGGCACAAGCAGCAGCGCAAGGCATGCCCAGCCGCCCATGCCTTGCCAAAACGCTGCCAGAGACGCGCAGGCCGCAGCGACGGCGCCGGCCATTGCGCACAGGACATGGCCATTGGCCGGCCGCCCGACGGGCACCCGCAACGACCAGCGTCCTGCCGCGGAGCCTTCCAAATCAGACCCGGCGAACGGCCATGGAGCCGTTGGTGCCGCCGAAGCCGAACGAGTTGGACAGGCCGACGTCGATCTTCATCTGCCGCGCTTCGTTCGCGCAGTAATCCAGATCGCATTCCGGATCTTGATTGAAGATGTTGATCGTGGGAGGCGAAACCTGGTTGTACACGGCCAACGTCGTGAACACGGCTTCGATGCCGCCGGCCGCGCCCAGCAGGTGGCCCGTCATGGACTTGGTCGAATTCACCACCAGTTTCTTGGCGTGATCGCCGAACGCCAGCTTCAGCGCGTCGGTTTCGTTCTTGTCGCCCAGGGGAGTCGACGTGCCGTGCGCGTTGACATACTGGATGTCGTCCGCGTTCAAGCCGCCGTTGCGCAGCGCGTTGATGACGCCGCGACGCGGGCCGTCTTTGTCCGGAGCCGTGATGTGGTGCGCGTCCGAGCTCATGCCGTATCCGGCGAATTCGCCATAGATGCGCGCGCCGCGCTTCTTGGCGTGCTCGTACTCTTCAAGGACCAGAACACCGGCGCCCTCGCCCAGCACGAATCCGTCGCGGTCGCGGTCCCAGGGACGCGATGCCGTTTCCGGGTCGTCGTTACGGGTCGACAAGGCGCGCATGGCGGCAAACCCGCCGATACCCAGCGGCGACACGGTCGATTCCGCACCGCCTGCAACCATGACGTCTGCGTCGCCGTATTCGATCAGGCGCGCTGCGTCGCCGATGCAATGCAGACCGGTCGTGCAGGCCGAGACGACGGCGTAGCTGGGACCCTTCATGCCATAGGCAATGGACAAATGACCGGAGATCAGGTTGATCAGCGAACCCGGCACGAAGAACGGCGAAATACGCCGCGGACCCTTGGCCATGTATTCGACCTGGGTTTCTTCAATTCGCGGCAAACCGCCGATGCCGGAACCCACGATGACACCAATGCGCTCGGCATTGGCTTCGGTGACTTCCAAACCGCAATCACGCCATGCCTGCATCCCCGCGGCCAGGCCGTAATGGATGAACGTATCCATCTGGCGGGCTTCTTTGCTCGAGATATAGGTGCTGATGTCGAAGTCTTTGACTTCGCCAGCAATGTGCGTGGTGATGGCCGAGGGATCGAAACGGGTGATGCGGCTGATGCCAGAACGTCCGTTGACGATATTGTCCCAAGCGGTGGTCAGGTCGTTTCCAACGGGAGAAACAATACCCAGGCCGGTGATGACGACACGTCGCTTCACGGATGACTCCTCAAACAGACAAAAGAAAGGCGGCTTTCGGGATGCGCTGCACGTGTGGCCCGCGCGAAAGCGGGTCGGGCATTACAACGCCCTTCCCGCACGCGGACCACACGGCAAATTCCTGAAACCGCCCCGTTTCCCGGCTGGGCCCGAAGGTCGGGCAACCGGAACGATATAGGTTGAGCTTACTGCTTACCGTGCGAATTGATGTAGTCAATCGCTTGTTGCACGGTCGTGATCTTTTCGGCCTCTTCGTCGGGGATCTCGGTCTCGAATTCGTCTTCGAGCGCCATGACCAGTTCGACCATGTCGAGCGAATCGGCACCGAGGTCGTCAAGGAAGGAGGATTCGTTCTTGATCTCGGCTTCGTTAACGCCAAGTTGTTCAGCGACGATCTTCTTGACGCGCTGTTCGATGCTTTCCATGCAGATCTCCAATTGGGAAAAATCCCGCGAATTATAGCCAAGCGTAGAGGAAAGCAACGCCTGGCCGTGACAAAAATAACACCGCGCACTGGTTCTGTCGCCCAAGGGCACAGGAATATCGGTATGCGGCGTTTCCGGTTGAACTGCGCGCTGCCTGGTGCCGGTTGCCCGGCATGGGCGCGACGGCCTGAGCCGCCTGGCGCGCAATTCGTGATTTATTGCATGTACATCCCGCCGTTGACGTGCAGGGTGGTGCCGGTAATGTAACCCGCTTGCGGCCCGGACAAAAAGGCCACCGCATGGGCGATGTCTTCGGGCGAGCCCAAACGACCCAGCGGAATCTGTTGCAGCAGCGCCGTGGTCTGGCTCTCAGCCAGCGCGCGCGTCATGTCGGTGTCGATGAAACCCGGCGCGACGCAGTTCACGGTGATGTTGCGGCTACCCAACTCACGAGCCAGAGCACGTGACATGCCCGACACGCCAGCCTTGGCGGCGGCGTAGTTGGCCTGGCCCGCGTTGCCGCTGGAACCCACGACCGACGTGACATTGATGATGCGTCCCCAGCGGGCCTTCATCATGCTGCGCAACACGGCACGCGACAGGCGGAACACCGACGTCAAGTTGGTATCCAGCACGGCCGACCAATCGTCGTCCTTCATGCGCATCGCCAGGGTGTCGCGCGTGATGCCGGCGTTATTGACAAGGATGTGCGGACCGCCGCCTTCCTTGCCCAGCGCGTCAATCAGCGCGTCGCAGGCTTCGGCGTCAGTCACGTTCAGGACCACACCTCGGCCGCCAAACGCCGCCAGCGCTTCGGTAATGGCGGCCGCGCCCGACTCGGACGTAGCGGTACCGACAACGGTTGCGCCGCGCGAGGCCAATTCCTGGGCAATGGCGCGGCCGATCCCGCGCGTGGCGCCGGTCACCAGCGCGATCTTGCCTTGCAGTTCGATCGAGTTGTCCATGTCTTTAATTTCCGTTAACGACGGCCAACGCGGCTTCAAGCGAAGCGGGATCGGTAATGGCCAGGCCGGTAAGTTCGGGGTCGATACGCTTGGTCAGCCCGGCCAACACTTTGCCGGGACCGCATTCGATAACGTGTGTGACGCCTTGCGCCTTCATGGCGCGCAGGGTTTCAACCCAACGCACGGGGTGCCATGCCTGACGCACCAGCGCATCGCGGATAGCGGCCGGTTCCGTGGGCGAGGCCACGTCAACGTTGTTGATGACCTGCATCTGCGGTGCGGACACGGCGGCGTTTGCCAGTGCGCCGGCCAGCACGTCAGCGGCGGGCTTGAGCAGGCTGGAGTGGAAAGGCGCGGACACCGGCAGCAGCAGCGCGCGCTTGGCGCCGGCGGCCTTGGCGAGTTCGCAGGCGCGTTCGACAGCGGCCTTGTGGCCGGCGATCACGACTTGTGCGGGCGCGTTGAAATTCACGGCTTCGACGACTTCGCCCTGGGCGGCGGCGGCGCAGGCGTTGCGCACCGCGTCGTCGTCCAGACCCAGGATGGCGGCCATGGCGCCCGTACCCACCGGCACGGCGGCCTGCATGGCATCGGCGCGCACGCGAACCAGGCGCACGGCATCTTCAAGCGCCAGCGAACCGGCGGCGGTCAGCGCGGCATATTCGCCCAGGCTGTGGCCGGCGACGACGTCCGGCTGGCGGCCACCCGCGGCGATCCAGGCGGCGTAGAACGCCACGCCGGCCGTCAACATGGCGGGCTGCGTGTTCGTGGTCAGGTTCAGCTGTTCCACCGGACCTTGCGCGATCAGCGCGCCCAGGTCCTGGCCCAGCGCTTCGGAAGCACGAGCCACGGTATCCGTGACGGCAGCGACGCCCGACCAGGCATCCAGCATGCCGACAGCTTGCGACCCTTGGCCGGGAAAGACAAAAGCAATTTTCATGATTGACCGGTTGGATTGATTCAGTATCTGTGTGGGATGTCAGGCGTGCCCTCGCGGCGGCGGCGCGCGATGCGCCATCCGCCGGGGCGCGCACTTACATGCGAGCGAGTACCGAGCCCCAGGTGAATCCACCGCCCACGCCTTGCATCAGGATGAGCTGGCCGGGCTTGACGCGGCCATCACGGCGCGCGGCATCCAGTGCCAGCGGCACGCTGGCCGCGGAGGTATTGGCGTGGCTATCAACGGTGATGACGACTTTCTCGACCGGCACGGCAAGCTTGCGTGCCAGGAAGTTCAAGATGCGCACGTTGGCCTGGTGAGGAATCAGCCAGTCGACGTCGGCAACCTCGATACCGGCTTCGGCGCAGGTGTCGCGCGCCGAGCGATCCAGCACGGTGACGGCCTGCTTGAACACCGCTTGCCCATCCATGCGCAAGAAGGGGTCGCCGGTGACGTCGCCGTAGGCCACGTTGCCCGCGGCGCTGAGGATCTTCATCTGGCTGCCGTCGGCATGCAACTGCGCGGCCATGATGCCGGGCTCGTCGGAGGCCTTGAGCACCACAGCGCCCGCGCCGTCGCCGAACAACACGCACGTGCTGCGGTCGTTCCAGTCAAGAATGCGCGAAAACACTTCAGCGCCGATCACCAGCGCGCAACGGGCGCGGCCGGCGCGCACGAAGCTGTCGGCGGTGGTCAGCGCGTACACGAAGCCGCTGCACACGGCCTGGACGTCGAACGCCGCCGATCCCTTGGCGCCCAGGTTGGCTTGCACCAGGCAGGCCGTGCTGGGAAACACGAAATCGGGGGTGGAGGTCGCGACGATGATGAGGTCGACTTCGGAGGCGTCCACGCCCGCATCGGCCAACGCGCGGCGCGATGCTTCCGTGGCGAGTTGGCTGGTCGTGACGCCACGCTCGGCAAGATGGCGCTGGCGGATGCCGGTGCGCTCGACGATCCATTCATCGGACGTGGCGATGTCGCGCGTCGCCAGTTCCGCTGCCAGTTCGTCATTCGAAACCACGCGTTCCGGCAAGAAGCTGCCGGTGCCCGCGATCGCGGAATATTTCATTGCGGTATCCATCAAGCGGTGTCCCCAGCCACGTTCGCGGGAGGCGTTGCGGCGCCCTCTTCCGACTGAACGCGCTTGGTAATCTGAGCGACCGTCTGAGCGGTGCGCTCCAGCAGTTTACTCACTACGGCTTCGCGGGCTCGTTGCAACGCAAATCCGTAGGCGTAGACATCCGCCGAACCGTGGCTCTTGATGACCACGCCGCGCAAACCCAACAACGCGGCGCCGTTATAACGACGGTTGTCGACGCGATTGCGCAAACGGTTCAGCACCGGCTTGGCGATGGCGCCGGCCAGCAACGTGAAGATATTGCGTTTGAACTCTTCGTGGATGATGCTGGACAGCATCTTCGCAAGCCCTTCGACGGACTTGAGCACGACATTGCCGACAAAGCCGTCGCAGACCACGACGTCGACCGTGCCCTTGAAGATGTCGTTGCCTTCCACGTTGCCGTAGAAATTCAGCGGGCTGCCGCGCAGGAGCTCGGCGGCTTCCTTGACGACTTCATTGCCCTTGATGACTTCTTCGCCGATGTTGAGCAAGCCCACGGTCGGGCTTTCACGGTGGTCGACGGCCTGTGACAGCGCGGCGCCCATGATGGCGAATTGCAGAAGGTGCTCGGCCGTGCAGTCCACATTCGCACCCAGGTCCAGCACCGTGGTGGCGCGGCCCGTCTGGTTGGGAATGGACGTGGCGATAGCGGGCCGGTCAATGCCGTCCAGCGTCTTGAGCACGTAGCGTGAAATGGCCATCCATGCGCCGGTGTTGCCCGCGGAAACGCAGGCGTCGGCGCGCCCGTCCTTGACGGACTGGGCGGCCAGGCGCATGGAGGAGTCTTTTTTGCGGCGCAGGGCGACCTCGACCGGGTCGTCCATGGTGACGACTTCAGAAGCCGCCACGATTTCCATACGATCACGCGCAACGTCGCGGTGCTCGGAGAGCGCCGCTTCGATCGCGTCGGGAAGCCCGACCAGCAATAGCCGGGTATCCGGAAATTGCCGGGCGAACTCGATCGCAGCCGGAATCGTGACGGGCAGACCGAAGTCTCCGCCCATACAGTCTATGGCGATGCGTATCACGGGTGCCAGGTATCAGCGTTCAGCCGAATTGGTCCGAGTACGAGTTCGGCCCGGGGGCCTTATTCGTCGGCCTTGGTCTTCAGGACCTTGCGGCCACGATAGAAGCCGTTGGGGCTGATGTGGTGGCGCAGGTGCGTTTCACCGGTGTTCGGCTCGATAGCGGTCGACGGAGCAACCAGAAAATCGTGCGAACGGTGCATACCGCGCTTGGAGGGGGACTTCTTGTTTTGTTGAACGGCCATGATGACTCCTAGAAACGGGGCGCATTGTACGCGATGCGGCCCGATGTTGATCTCAATCTTTGTGCTTCAGTTGTTCCAGCACCGCAAACGGCGACGGACGCTTGACAGCGGGTTCTTCAGGAACTTCGCTGACGTTGGCCTGCGCGCCCGGGCATACATCATGCTTGGGCACATACGGAACGCTCAGAATGAGCTCATCTTCGACCTGGGCCAGCAGATCAAAATGATGTGAACCCACCACCTTTTCGGGTTGGTTGGACACAAAACCATTTCCTTCTTCGTCTTCGTCGTCGCTGCCGGCGGAATGACCGTCGGTGACATCACCGTTGGTAAAACCATCGTCAAGATCGGCTTCAGACTGAACCAGCTGCAAGAGGACTTCGCTATCGACCGGATACACGAACGGCGCATTGCACCGCTGGCACACCAGCACCGGATTCGCCTGCACGTGTACATGCAGAAGCGGCCGGCCAAGCAACAGCCCCGACTTGCCAATCTCACCGCGCACAGACCACGTCACAAGCCCGGCATCGCCCGGCGGTTGTTCGGGTAACCCTTCAACCGCGCGCGTAAACCGCACAAGAGGTATGGTGCCTTGCGCTTGCTTGCCGCTATGGGCAAATGCGAATGCATCGATGCGCTTGATGATCAAATCCTTTGCATTTGCGAGATTCCACCGCACTAAGGCCACTGCACCAAGGCCACTCTCAGGCCACCGCACTAAGGCCACTGCACTCAGGCCACTCTCAGGCCACCGCACTCAGGCCGCAGCGTTCAGAGACGGACCTTGCGCCTTTGCGCTGCAAAAATCCCGCAAAACGTTAGATAATACTGCGACTTACGCTTTAACGTCAAATACCGCATGCCTTCAAAGCCTAGCCTGATCCTCGCTTCCAGCTCGCCATACCGCAAAGAATTGCTATCGCGCCTGCGCTTGCCCTTTACCGCCGTTTCTCCCGATGTGGACGAAACGCCACAACCCGGCGAAACGCCCGAAGCGCTGGCCCTGCGGCTCTCGGTGGCCAAGGCCATGGCTGTGGCGGCGAACCATCCGGGCAGCATCATCATCGGGTCTGATCAGGTGGCGACCATCAACGGCCAGCCTATCGGAAAACCGGGCGACTTCCCCCGCGCGAAGGAGCAACTGCGCGCCCTGTCGGGCCAAATCGTGAAATTTCATAGCGCACTGGCGGTTACGGACGGCCAGCGTATCGAGAAAGCAGACATCGTCACGCGTTGCCACTTTCGCCAGCTGTCGGACCGCGCCATCGACGCCTATCTGCGCGCCGAAGAACCCTACGATACCGCAGGCAGCGCCAAGGCGGAAAGCCTGGGTATTGCATTGATGGAAAGCATCCAGAGCGATGATCCGACCGCCATTATCGGGCTGCCGCTGATCGCGCTGACGCGCATGCTGGCGCAGTTCGGCCTGGATCCGCTGGACGCACCGGGCGCGCCCGCATGAGCGGCGCCCTGCACCTGATTCCCGTCGGCCTGGGCGACGCCCCACCCGAACGCTGGCTGCCGACCGACGTGCGTGCGCTGGCCGGACGGCTGGACACCTACATCGCCGAAAACGCCAAGACGGCGCGCGCCTTTCTCAAGTTGATCGGCACGACCCGCCCGCTGCAGGAAATCACGATTCACACCCTGACGGACAAAATTGACGCCGGGCAGATCAACGTCTGGCTCACACCCGTCAAGCACGGCGCCGAGATCGGCTTGGTGTCCGAAGCCGGCTGCCCCGCCGTCGCGGACCCTGGCGCAAAAGTCGTGGACGCCGCACACCGCCTGGGCATCACGGTCAAGCCGTGGGTGGGCCCGTCGTCCATCCTGCTGGGCCTGATGGCCAGTGGGCTGGACGGCCAGCGCTTTGCCTTCCACGGCTACGCCCCGGTGGACTCGGCCGAGCGCGCCAAGCAGTTGAAAGCCTGGGAGCAGCACTCCGCCAAGCACAACCAGACGCAGTTGCTGATCGAAACGCCCTATCGCAACGCCGCCATGTTCTCTACCCTGCTGGCCACGCTGAAAGGCGACACCAAGCTGTGCGTGGCCCGGTCGGTCACCACCGCGGACGAATGGGTCGTCACGCATACCGTCGCCGACTGGAAGAAACTGCCGGCCCCTCAACTCGACAAGCTGCCCACGCTTTTCCTTTATCTGGCCCGCTGACTCATGTTTCGCCTGATCGCCACCCTGCTGGCCACCGCAGTGCTGGCCGGCTGCGCCACGCGCGGCCCTGCCGGCCTGGACCTGGACACCTCCATCACCGCCGTCGGCCAGGCCAGCCGCGTACGCAGCATCGTGCTGCACTACACCACCGTGGATGACGCTACCTCGCTCAAGCTGCTATCGCAGGGCAAGGTCAGTTCGCACTACTTGATCAACGACGCCGGCCGCGCCTACCGCCTGGTGGATGAAAATCGTGCCGCTTGGCACGCCGGGGCCAGCTCCTGGTACGGCAACATCGCCATGAACAGCACGTCGATCGGTATCGAAATCGTCAACCCGGGCTGGACCGAAGGCCAGAACGGCAAGCCGGTCTGGCACGCCTACAACGACCGCCAGGTGCGGGCGCTGACGATCCTGCTGCGCGATCTGATCCAACGCCACGGTGTCGCGCCGGAAAACGTCGTGGGGCATAGCGACATCGCGCCGCAGCGCAAAGTCGATCCCGGCCCGCTGTTTCCCTGGAAGGCCCTCGCGGCGGCCGGTATCGGGCGCTGGTACGACGAGGCCGGCGCGGCGCAGCACCTGGCTCGGTTGCAGGCGCAAGGCTTGCCCGACGTGGCGTGGTTTCAGAAGCAGTTGCAGCGCCTGGGCTATGCCTGTGGGCAGGAGGGCAAGCTGGACCCCGCCACGATCAATACGCTGGCCGCATTCCAGATGCACTACCGGCCCGCGTTGCACGACGGCCAGCCTGACCTGGAAACCGCCGCGATCATGCTCGCGATGCTGTAGGCGCGTCAGCGCGCGCGGCGGCGCCACCACGCCACGATGCGCCAGCCCAGCAGCAGCGCCAGCACGCCGGCGTACAAGGCCGGTTGGGTCAAGTCGTTCTTGCCTGCCTTGTGCCACCAGAAATGCAGCACCGCCAGCAGACCGATCGCATAAACGGCGCGATGCAATTGCTGCCAGCGTTTGCCCAGGCGGCGCATTGCCCACTGGGTAGACGTTGCCGCCAGCGCCGTCATCAGCACAAAGGCCGCGAAACCCATCGTGATGAAGGGGCGCTCGCCGATATCCTGCAACATCGCGGCGGGGTCCAACCCACGATCCCACCAGACCCAGGCCATGAAGTGCATGGCGCCATAGAAAAATGCGAACAGGCCGCACATGCGACGCACGCGCACCAAGGCGGGCTGTCCGGTCAGGAGGCGCAGCGGCGTGATCGACAGCGTTACCAGCAGGCAGACCAGCGTCCATGTGCCCGACGAACGAGTCAGGAATTCGACCGGGTTGGCGGTCAACCCATTGTTCAGCCCCAACCACACCCAGCGCGCGAACGGCGCCAGACCCAGCAGGAACAGGAGCGGCTTGAAGCGCCCGATGGTCTTGGCGGAAAGCTGCGTCTTGGCGCGCGTTGCGGCAGCGCGCCGGGTGGAAACCTCGGACATGGTGTTATTCAGTAATTCGCCTTCAGATCCATACCCTGATAGAGCGATGCCACCTGTTCGCCATAGCCGTTGAACATCAGCGTCTTGCGCTTGGGACTGAACAGGCCGTCTTCGCCGATGCGGCGCTCGGTGGCCTGGCTCCAGCGCGGATGCGGCACGTTCGGGTTCACGTTGGCGTAGAAGCCGTACTCCTGCGGCGCCGCCTTGATCCAGGAAGACTCCGGCATTTTTTCCACCAGGCGGATCTTGACCAGCGACTTGGCCGACTTGAAGCCATACTTCCAGGGCACGGCCAGACGCAGCGGCGCACCGTTCTGGTTAGGCAGCACTTTGCCGTAGACGCCGAATACCAGCATGGCCAAGGGGTTCATGGCCTCGTCGATGCGCAACGCCTCGACGTAAGGCCATTCCAGGATCGCGGCGCGCACGCCGGGCATGTTCTCGCGCTGCACTGCCGTGACGAATTCCACGTATTTGGCATTGCCGGTCGGTTCTACCTGTTTAAGCAATTCGGATACCGAATAGCCCACCCAGGGAATCACCATCGACCAGCCTTCGACACAGCGCAGCCGGTAGACCCGTTCTTCCATGGGCGCCAGCTTCAGCAGGTCGTCGATGGAGAACGTGCGCGGCTTGCCTACCTCGCCTTCGACGCTGACGGTCCACGGACGCGTCTTCAGCTTGCCGGCATTGGCGGCAGGGTCGCCCTTGTCGACACCGAATTCGTAGTAGTTGTTGTAGGACGTGATGTCGGCAAGCGAGGTCTGCTTGTCCATGACACTGAGCGAACCGTTGGGCTTGCCGGCCAACGTGCCGGCGTCTTGGGCAAACGCGCTACGCGCGGCCCAGCCTGGCAGCCCCACGGCCGCGGCCGTGAGCCCCGCGCGCAACATGAGGTCGCGGCGCGAACGCCAGACCGCTTCGTCCGTGATTTCGGACGGAAGAACATCGTGGGGCTTGCGTATCAACATCGTGGTCTCCGGTTCAGCGATCGTCGGCCGTAGCCGCCGGGTACAGGTCATAGACGTTGCGCCGCCCCATGATATTCCGCCGCGGCGCTCCCCGCGTGCGATCTTTCCCGGATCAGGCGCCGGCCGACACCCGGGGCAGCAGCCATTCGCGCACCAGCGGCACGCTATCCAGCACCGCTTGCGGCGCACAACCCTGAAGCTCCTTCATGGTATGCGCGCCATAGGTCACACCCAGCCCGTGCACGCCTGCATTGACCGCCATCTGAAGATCGTGCGAGGTGTCGCCCACCATCACCACACGGGCGGGGTCCACGTCCAGTTCCTGCATCAGCTCATGCAACATGGCGGGATGCGGCTTGCTGAAGGTTTCGTCCGCCGTGCGGGTGGCATCAAACAGCGGGCCCAGGCCCGTGGCCGCCAGTGCGCGGGTCAAGCCCACCCGGCTTTTGCCGGTGGCCACCGCCAGGCGCACGTTCTGGTCCGCCAGGGTCTGCAAAAGCTCGGGAATGCCGTCGAACAGGCGCAGTTCGGGATCGCGCAGCAGGTAGTGGGTGCGGTAGCGCTCAAGAAAGCGCGGCATCATCGCCTGGGTCAGCTCCGGCACGGCACGACGCAAGGCGCTTTCCAGAGACAGACCGATCACCCAACTGGCTTCGGACGCCGACGGCACCGCCAATTCCAGGTCCCGGCAGGCGCCTTGGATGGCGGCCACGATGCTGTGCGTGGAATCCATCAGGGTGCCATCCCAGTCAAAAACGACCAGCGAATACGACGACATAATCAGACCGACTCCAGTTGTTTCAGTATTTTTTGGCAGGCGGGTGGCAGCTCGGCGGTCAGGGTCATGGGTTCGCCCGTGACCGGGTGGGCCAGGGTCAATTGATGAGCATGCAGGAACATCCGACCAAAACCCTTGCGCGAAAATTCCGCGCGCACGTCGTCATGCCCGTATTTGTCATCCCCCACAATGGGAAAGCCGCTGGCCGCCAGGTGCACCCGGATTTGATGAGTCCGACCGGTGCGCAGTTCCGCGTCAACCAGACTGTAACCGCCGAAACGCTGCTTGAGCGTGATGATGGTGTGCGCGGCCTGGCCGTCCGGGTCGACCTTAACGCGCCGCTCGCCGGATTGCGTCGTCCATTTGGACAGGCCCAGCTTGATGTGCTGGCGGTCATTCACCCAATCGCCCTCGACCAGGGCCAGATAGTGCTTGTCGCCCTTGCCTTCGCGCAGCATCGCGTGCAGCGCCAGCAAGGCGCTGCGTTTCTTGGCCACCATCAGCAGCCCGGACGTCTCGCGGTCCAGGCGATGCACCAGTTCCAGGAACTTGGCATCAGGCCGCGCGGCGCGCAGTTGCTCGATGACGCCGAACGACACCCCGCTGCCGCCATGCACCGCCACCCCGGCAGGCTTGTCCACCACCAACAGCGCATCGTCTTCGAACACCACGGGGAACTCGGCGCCCGGCACCGGACGCGGCTTACCCGGATCGGGCAGGCGCAAGGGCGGAATGCGGACGATGTCGCCGGCCACGATGCGATAGTCGACCGAGATGCGTCCCTTGTTTACGCGCACCTCGCCGCCACGGATGGCCTTGTAGATGTGGGTCTTGGGGACGCCCTTGCACAAGCGCATCAGGAAGTTGTCCAGACGCTGGCCGGCGTGTTCGCCATCGACCTCCACCATGCGAACGGCGGGGGCGGCTTTAGAGGGGGATATGGGGGAGGAAGTTTCTTTGCGCATTGCGGAAAGCGACATATAATCGGGACAGCCTTAAGGGGCTGAACTAGCCGCCTGGCGTAGAGATGCAAACAAGTACGCAACTCCGTCGAGCGCGCGGGCCGCTATTGTACTGCCTGCTGATTCAACCCCTGGGTCTCTTGGTCGCCGGCGCAACCGCGCCCTGCCGGATAGTGGTGTGGCATTCACTTTGCCCGCTGTCCCAGCAGGTCCGTTGCATGCCGCAAGCGGCTCTGAAGCACTGCAAGAATCGTCGCATATTTAAAGCACCAGCTGCGTGTAGGCAACCAATCCGACCGCAACTGCCGTTCACAGCAATTTTTCCGTCAAACCACATTCAGTGAAGCTGACCCTCCTGCTGACAGAACCCCGTGCCCCACGGCACGACGTGCCCGCCTGACCCGCGGCGGATACGCCTGGGCGCCGCCCAGGTACGGTCCGCATTTCTTGCCCGCTTCAGCCGCAGCCCGAGTGACCCGAGGTCACGCGCCGATATCGGCGCGTCATGACAACGGAGAAACCCTCTCATGAAGCGCATGCTGTTCAATGCGACGCATCAGGAAGAATTACGCGTCGCTATCGTTGATGGGCAAAAACTCATCGACCTCGACATCGAGACCGCCGGCCGCGAACAACGCAAAGGCAACATCTACAAAGGTGTCATTACCCGGATCGAACCCGGCCTGGAAGCTTGCTTCGTCAACTACGGTGAAGACCGTCACGGCTTTCTGCCCTTCAAGGAAGTTGCTCGCAGCTTCTTCAAGGAAGGCGTCGATGTCCGTAGCGCCCGCATCCAGGATGCGCTGCGCGAAGGCCAGGAACTGATCGTTCAGGTCGAAAAAGAAGAACGCGGCAACAAGGGCGCAGCCCTGACCACGTTCATCTCGCTGGCCGGCCGCTACCTGGTCCTGATGCCCAACAACCCCCGTGGCGGTGGCGTTTCGCGCCGCGTCGAGGGCGAAGATCGCCAGGAACTGCGCGATACGATGGAGCAGCTTGAGCTGCCCCAGGGCATGAGCATCATTGCCCGCACCGCCGGCATCGGCCGCAACGTCGAAGAGCTCCAGTGGGACTTGTCCTACCTGTTGCAGCTGTGGACCGCCATCGATGGCGCCGCCCGCGACAACTCCGCGCCGATCCTGATCTACCTGGAATCCAGCCTTGTCATCCGGGCCATCCGCGATTATTTCTCGCCCGAAATCGGCGAGATCCTGATCGATACCGACGAGATCGCCGATCAGGCCACCGCCTTCATGAGCGTGGTGATGCCGGACAACGTCCAGCGCGTCAAACGCTACCGCGACGACATCCCGCTGTTCTCGCGCTTCCAGATAGAACACCAGATTGAAACGGCGTATTCGCGCACGGTGCAACTGCCGTCCGGCGGCGCCATCGTGATCGACCACACCGAAGCACTGGTTTCCGTTGACGTGAACTCCGCCCGCTCCACGCGCGGCGCCGACATCGAGGAAACCGCGCTGCGCACGAACTCCGAAGCGGCCGACGAAGTGGCCCGCCAGTTGCGCTTGCGCGACTTGGGCGGCCTGATCGTCATTGACTTCATCGACATGGAAGACAGCAAGAACCAGCGCGCCGTTGAACAGCGCCTGCGCGATGCTCTCCATTTCGACCGTGCCCGCGTGCAAATGGGCAAGATTTCGCGCTTTGGCCTGATGGAACTGTCGCGTCAGCGCCTGCGCCCGGCCCTGAACGAAGGCTCGCACATCACCTGCCCGCGCTGCAACGGCACCGGCGTGATCCGCGATGCCGAATCCAGCGCCCTGCACGTGCTGCGCCTGCTGCAAGAAGAAGCCATGAAGGAAAACACCGCGGCGGTCTACGCCCAGGTGCCGGTGGATGTTGCCACCTACCTTCTGAATGAAAAGCGCGCCGACATCACCAAGATGGAAGCCCGCTTGAAGGTCAACCTGATGCTGATCCCGAACAAGCATCTGGAAACGCCGCATCACCACATCGAACGCCTGCGCCATGACGACCCGCGTCTGGAAGAGCTGAAGACCAGTTTCGAACTGGTGGAAGCTCCCGCCACGAACGCGCCGTGGCAACCGCGCGAAAGCGAAATCAAGGCGCGCCCGGAAGCATTGGTCAAGGGCATCACGCCCTCGCAGCCGGCCCCGGTTTCGTCCACGCCGGCCGCTCCCGCCGCTGCGCCCGCCGCACCGGCAGCCGCAACGGGCGGCCTGGGCGGCTTGTTCAAGCGCCTGGTCGGCTGGCTGACCGGCGGTTCCGAAGCCGCCAAGCCGGCCCCCACCGCCCAGGAAGACAGCGCCAAGCGCGCCGCCTCCGGCCGTGGCAAGGGCCGAACTGGCCACGATGGCCAGGAGCGCCGTGGCGAACGCCATGGCTCGGACCGTAACCGCAACAATCGCCGTGGCGAATCGCGCGGTGAAGGCGCCGAGGGCGGCGAAGGCAGCCGCCACCACGCCCGTGGCAACCGCCGTGGCGAAGGCGAACGCGGCGACCGCCAGGAACGCGGCGATCGCACCAGCCGTGGCGAGCGCGACGGCCAGACAGCACAAGCCGTGCTGGCATCCAACCGCCCCGACCAGGCTGAACTGGCCAATGGTGACGATACCGGCGCCGGTCGTAACCGCCGCCGTGGCCGTGGCCGCAACCGCCGCGAAGAAGGCCAATCCGACGCGCCGATGAGCGAACAGGAAAGCATGGTGGCCGCGCTGGCGCAGTCCGTTGCGACCGCCCTGCCCGACACCACCAAGCCCGCTGCCGAACCGTCGATGGACACCCTTGACGCCGCTGAGCAAACCGCCGATGGCATGCCGCTGGCCGAAGGTGCCGAAGGCGCTGCCGATCCGGAACGCAAGCGCCGCCGCCGCCGCAGCCGCCGTGGCCGCCGCAGCCAGGACGAAGCAGGTCTGGCCGGTAGCGACGAGCAACTGGACGACGGTTCCGACGACGACACCGCCGATCAAGCTGAAGGCATCGCCCCCCCGGCAGCGCCTGTAGAAACGGCTCCTGCCGCCCCGGTGCAGACGCAAGCCGTCGACACCAAGGTAACGGAAGCACAAGCTGTCGAAGCGCAGCCCGCCAAGGCCGAAGCACCGGCTCAGACCGCGGATCAGGCTCCGGTGGAAACCCAGGCCCAGGCGCCCGCCCACACCCCGGCTCAAGCCCCGGTGCAGGTTCCGGTGCAGGTTCCGGTGCAGGCCCCGGCCCAAGCTGCCGCCGTCGACGCTTCTGCCGAGACTGCCAAGCCGACCGCCGTACAAGCTGCCGAACCCGTCGCCCAGCCCGTGCAAACGGCTGCTTCGGTGACCGAGCCGGTTGCCGTACAAGCCGCTGAACCGGCCCAAGCCCCGGCGGAAACGCCGGTGAAGGCCGCCGAGGTGGAACCCGTCGTGACGGCGCCCGCTCCGGTTGTCGAACGCGCAGCCCCGACCGCTGAAGCCCCGGCCGCAGCTCCGGCTGCCGCAGCATCGGCTGCCGCAGCTCCTGCCGTGTCGCAGCCTATCGTGGTGCCGGCAGCGACGCCGTCGGCCAAGGCCCAGGCCTTGCATGACGTCGTCAACGCCGCTGGCTTGAAGTGGGTGGAAACCGATCCGGACCGCCACGCCCAGACCCAGCTGCGCATTGCCGCCGCGCATACGCCGACCCGCCTTGGTCGCGAGCGCAAGCCGGTTGCGTCCGTCTCGAACGAACCCCTGGTTCAAGTCGAAACGCGTCACTAAGCCGCTAGCTAGAGCGCCAAAAAGCCTCCGTCGCATGACGGGGGCTTTTTTTTCGTCCGTCGCCACCACACCCACTATCAACAGACGAAAAAAAACCCTCGATGACGAGGGTTTTCTGATCTTGCCGGAAAGCGGTTTAGAACTGGTACGTGTAGGTCAGCTGCACCAAATCCAGCCCCGGATTCGGGCGCTTGATGCTGGCGTTGGAAAAGTGCGAATAACGCACGCCGATTCGGTTGTTCGGCGTCAGCAGAAAGCCCATGCCGACGTGGTCGCCAAACTGGAAGGCGGTGCTGATGTTTTCGTCTGCGAAGCGCGTGCTGGAGAACACCGTCGCGCCAATACCGGCTTCGAGGTAGAAACGCTCACCGGTCCACCAACGGAACATCGGGATGGCATTGAGCTGCCACACATGGCCGGGGGAACGCGAGCCATCCGCCCACCAGTACGAGGCGCCCAATTCCGGCGTGAGGTCCAGGCGCCCCCAATTGCCACCAAACTGGTGCGTCCAGACCGAAGGCGTTTCGTAGTTCAGGGTAATGCGCTGGTAATGGTCACCGATGCCGTAATGCATGCTCACGCCACCCTGCGTACCTTCCGACGATTGGGCGTTGGCCAACGTGGCGGCGCCCGCCATTGCCAAACCAACCAGGCTTGCGAGCAGTTTCTTTTTAGTCGACAGCATGAGGTAACTCCGAAGATTTGGGTCTAATCGGCAACATAGCAAAATACGGGCCAGGTGGCTTGAACCTTGTCGCAATAAGGCAACATATTTGCCGTGGAAAACACTGTTCCGAAAAGCGCCGTCACAATCGAAACCAGATCCGGTATGCGGCGTCACAAAGCGGTTGCCGCGCCACAAAAAATGCCGCCTCAAGCCATAAGCTTCAGGCGGCATCGTTCATTGCAGCCCGTTGCTCAAGCAGTAACGACGTCCGCCGGCTGGTTGGTCAGCAGCGCCAGCAAGCGCGCAATTTCCTCGCGCAGTTGGCGGCGGTCCACCACCATATCGATCGCGCCCTTTTGCAGCAGGAACTCCGAGCGCTGGAAGCCTTCCGGCAGCTTTTCGCGCACGGTCTGCTCGATCACGCGCGGGCCGGCAAAGCCGATCAGCGCCTTGGGCTCTGCAATGACCACATCGCCCATGAACGCAAAACTGGCCGACACGCCGCCCATGGTGGGGTCGGTCAGCACGCTGATGAACGGCAGCCCGGCCGCCGACAGGCGGGTCAGCATGGCGTTGGTTTTGGCCATCTGCATCAGCGACAGCAGGCTTTCCTGCATGCGCGCGCCACCCGAAGCGGCGACACAGATGAACGGCGTCTTGTTATCCAGGGCGGCCTGGGCGCCGCGCGCGAAGCGCTCGCCCACCACCGAGCCCATGGAACCGCCCATGAATTCAAATTCAAAGCAGGCCAAGGTGGCCGGCACGCCGCGAATCGAACCGCTCATGACCACCAGCGCATCCGATTCACCGGTTTGCTTGACGGCCTCTTGCAGGCGCTCGGGGTACTTGCGGGTGTCCTTGAACTTCAGCGAATCCACGGACCGCGTGTTCTGGCCAATTTCAACCCGGCCTTCCATATCCAGCAGCGAATCAATTCGCGCGCGAGCGCCGATACGCATGTGGTGATCGCACTTGGGGCACACGTGCAGATTGGCCGCCAAGTCTTCGCTGTACAGCACCGATTCGCACGACGGGCATTTCACCCACAGGCCTTCGGGAACACGGCGAGCGCCGCTGTCGCTGGTTTTATTGATGCGAGGAGGCAGGAGTTTTTCGATCCAGCTCATTGATTTTTCATCCCGTTAGAGGTCGCGTCCGGCCGCTCAGGCCGACGCGTCGTCTCGTTTTACTTGATCCAGCGCGAGCCGGATGGTGCGCAGCCAGCCGCTGGCGGCGGTAACCGCAGCGTTGGTTTGCTGGGCAGCCGGGGCATCCGCCACCGCCTGCTCCATTGTTTCAATCAGTTTGCTGCCAATGACGACGGCGTCGGCCACGCGTGCCACGCGCTGCGCGCTTTCGGCGTCGCGAATGCCAAAGCCCACGCCAACCGGAATGTCGCCCATGTGGCGGCGAATGACGGCCACGCGCTCGGCAACGTCGTCGGTGTTGAGCGACCCGGCGCCCGTGACGCCCTTGAGCGACACGTAATACACATAGCCGCGCGCCACTTTTGCCACGGCCTGGATGCGCGCTTCGGTGGAGGTGGGCGCCAGCAGGAAAATGGGGGCGATGCCATGCTTGCCCAGCGTGGCAGCGAAGTCGATGACCTCTTCAGGCGGATAGTCCACGACCAGCACGCCGTCCACACCCGCGCGCTCGGCGTTGGCGGCAAATTCAGCCTGGCCCATGCGTTCGATGGGGTTGGCGTAGCCCATCAGCACCACCGGCGTGGTGGTATCGCGCTGACGGAATTCGGCCACCAGCTCCAGCACACGGGCCAAGCCCACGCCTTGCGCGATGGCGCGGTCGGCGGCGCGTTGGATCACGGGGCCGTCGGCCATCGGGTCGGAGAACGGTACGCCCAGTTCGACGATGTCGGCGCCGGCTTCCACCAGCGCGTGCATCAGGGCAACCGTAGCCGCGGGCGACGGGTCGCCGGCCGCGATATACGGAATCAGGGCCGCGGAACGGCCGAATTCGGCGGTACGCGCGAACGCGGCCGCGATACGATCAATGCGAGTTGTCATGGTGTTAGAGCTCGATACCGGCACGTTCGGCGACGGTATGCATGTCTTTGTCGCCACGGCCCGACAAGTTGACCAGAATGACCGCATCGCGCGGCAGCGTGGCGGCCATCTTCACGGCTTGGGCAATAGCGTGCGACGACTCCAGCGCCGGCATGATGCCTTCAATGCGGCAGCAGTCATGGAACGCCTTCAGGGCCTCATCGTCGGTGATCCCCACGTATTCCGCGCGGGCCGAGTCCTTCAGCCAGGCATGCTCGGGACCCACGCCGGGGTAGTCCAGGCCGGCCGACACCGAATGCGTTTCCTGTACCTGGCCATCGGCGTTCTGCATGACGTAGGTGCGGTTGCCGTGCAACACGCCGACTTGTCCCGCCGCCAACGAAGCGGCGTGCTTGCCGCTGTCCATGCCCTCGCCCGCGGCTTCGACGCCGATAAGGCGCACGTTTTCGTAGGGGATGTAGGGGTGGAAGATGCCCATGGCGTTGGACCCGCCGCCCACCGCCGCGACCACGTAGTCGGGCTGGCGGCCAATGGCTTCGGGCATCTGCGTCAGGCATTCGTTGCCGATCACGGTCTGGAAGTCGCGCACCATGCGCGGATAGGGATCGGGCCCCGCCACCGTGCCGATGATGTAGAACGTGTTTTCGATGTTGGTGACCCAGTCGCGCATGGCTTCGTTCAGCGCGTCTTTCAGCGTGCGCGACCCGGAGGTGACCGGCACCACCGTCGCGCCCAGCAGCTTCATGCGGTAGACGTTCGAGGCCTGACGGCGGATGTCTTCGCTACCCATGTAGACGACGCATTCCATGCCGTAGCGCGCGGCCACGGTAGCCGTTGCCACGCCATGCTGGCCGGCGCCCGTTTCGGCGATGACGCGCGGTTTGCCCATGCGCTTGGCCAGCAATGCCTGGCCGATGCAGTTGTTGACCTTGTGCGCGCCGGTATGGTTCAGGTCTTCGCGCTTGAACCAGATCTGCGCACCACCGACCATTTCCGACCAGCGGCGGGCGTGGTAGACCGGGCTGGGCCGGCCGACAAAGTGCTTGAGTTCGTAGTTGAACTCTTCCAGGAAGGCGGGATCGACACGGTAATGGTCATAGGAGGCGCGCAGCTCATCGAGCGCGTGCATCAGCGTTTCCGCCACGAAAACACCGCCATAGGGACCAAAGTGGCCCTGGGCATCCGGAAAGTCGTAAGGTTTCACCAAGCATCTCCCCCGGTATCGCGGCAGGCCACTGCCAGCCGCAAATCCGGTTTGCAACCCGTCATTTTACCTGAGCCGGCCGGGGCCGGGGTCCGCGCAACGGTCCCCTCCCCGCCCGCCACCCGCTTACAGCGACTGGCCCAGGCGACGCAGGAACGTCTCGCAAGACGCCATTTGGTCGATCGCCACGAATTCGTTGGGCTTGTGGGCTTGTTCGATATGGCCCGGGCCGCAGACCACGGTGGGGATGCCGATGCCCTGGAACAGGCCGGCTTCGGTGCCATAGGCCACCTTGCGCGTGCTGCGGTCTTCGGTCAGCGCCCGCACCAGCTGGGTGATGGCGGCTTCTTCGGAGGCTTCCAGCGCGGGGGCCGCGGCGCCCGTTTCGATTTCAATGGTGGCGCCGTCGAATTCGGCCTTCATGCGCGGCAAGAGCTCATCGCGCACGTATTTTTCGACTTCTGCCTGGATCTGGTCCGGTTGCATGCCCGGCAGGTTACGGAATTCGTAGGTGAATTCGCACAGCTCGGGGATGGTGTTCACGGCGATGCCACCCCGGATCTGGTTGGTGGTCATCGTGGAGAACGGCACGTCGTAGAACTGGTCATACGGGCCGTTGGCCTTGAAGCTGTCGGCCAGGTCGCGGATGCGGCAGATCAGGCGCGCCGCGTATTCGATGGCGTTGCAACCGCGCGGGGTCAGCGACGAATGCGCGGCCTTGCCGTGGACCTTGCAGCGGAACAGGTTGATGCCCTTGTGCGCCACTACCACCTGCATGCCGGTGGGCTCGCCCACCACGCAGCCTTCCGGGCGGATGCCGCGTTCGTGCAGGTCGGCCAGCATGTACGGCGCGCCGGCGCAACCGACTTCCTCGTCGTACGAGAACGCCAGGTGGATCGGTTTCTTGCGCGGCATGGCCATGAATTCCGGCACCAGCGCCAGCGAACCGGCGATGAAACCCTTCATGTCGCAGGCACCGCGCCCATAGAGAAGGCCGTCTTTTTCAACAAGTTTGAACGGGTCCGTGCTCCAGTCCTGGCCATCCACGGGCACCACGTCGGTGTGGCCCGACAGGACGATACCGCCCTGCTGGTTGCCGTCTTGCGCCGGCAAAGTGGCGAACAGGTTGGCCTTGGTGCGCTCGGGGTTGTGCGCCAGCCACGCGTCCACGCCCTGGCCCTTGAGCCAATCACGGACGGTTTCGATCAGGGCAAGATTGGAATTGCGGCTGGTGGTATCGAAACCCACCAGCGTTTCCAGCCAGGTGCGCGCGTTCATGTCACTTCTCTTTGGGGGAAAAGTGACAAGTGTAAAGCCAGGAAGCGCCCGCGTCTTGGACGGTGGGGCCGACCGTTCACCGGTTAAGCGCCTAGAATGTCGCCGGATTGAATTACGCCCCCAAGGAGAAACCGTGCAGCACAAAGCAGTTCCCACACGCAACATCGTGGCCGCAGTCATAGGCAACGCCCTCGAATGGTATGACTTCCTGGTGTTCGCGTTCATGACGCCGATCATCGCGAAGCTGTTTTTCCCCACCGACCCCAACCTGCCCGGCAGTGAACTGAACGCCATCCTGATGACCACGGCCATCTTCGGCGTGGGCTTCTTCATGCGCCCGGTGGGCGGCATCATCCTGGGGATGTACGGCGACAAGAAAGGCCGCAAGGCCGCCATGGTGATGGTGACCTCGCTGATGGCCGTGTCGATTGCGCTGATCACGGTGGCCCCCACCTACCACGCAGCCGGCATCCTGGCCCCGATCTTCATCCTGATCGCCCGCCTGTTGCAGGGCTTCTCGGCGGGCGGCGAATTCGGCACGTCGACGGCCCTGCTGATCGAAATGGCGCCAAACGGCAAGCGCGGCTTTTACGGGTCCTGGCAAATGGCCGGCCAGATGCTGGCGCTGCTGATCGGCGCCGCCTGCGGCACCCTGATCACCGAGTTCTTCACGCAAGAACAGATCGCGGCCTGGGCCTGGCGCATCCCGTTTGCCTTCGGCCTGGTCATTGTTCCCATCGCCATCTATATCCGCAAGAACATCGACGAAACCGAAGTCTTCAAGCAGATGCAGGAAGAAGACCGCCAGGCCGCCGCGCGCGGTGAAGTGCAGCGCCTGAGCCTGGTGCAGATGGTCAAGACCCACACCCGCGAAACGCTGATCGGCGTGGGCCTGGTGGTGACCGCCACCGTGTCCATCTACATCACCTTCACGTATCTGGTCACGTATTCGACCCAGATCCTGAAGCTGCCGCTGAAGGACACCTTCATGGTGCAGATGGCCGGCGCCGCGCTGATGGTGCTGATGACGCCGTTCATGGGCGCCTGGTCCGACCGTATCGGCCGCCGCCCGCTGGTGATCGGTTCGCTGATCGGCTATCTGCTGGTGCTGTATCCGCTGTACTACTGGCTGTCGGATGCGCCGTCGATCAGCCGCCTGCTGACCGTGCAGATCGTAGTCTGCATCTTCGTGTCGGCGTTCTTTGGCGTGTTCAGCACGGTGATGGCGGAACTGTTCCCGGCGCGCGTGCGGTCCGTGGGCCTGTCCCTGGCCTACAACGTGGCCGTGATGATCTTCGGCGGCTTCGCGCAGTTCATCGTGACCTGGCTGATCAAGACCACCGGTTCGCCGATGGCCCCGGCCTACTACGTGATGTTCGGCGTGGCACTGGGCCTGATCGCCTCGTTCTTCATGCGCGAGCGCGCGCACGAAAAGCTGGATCACTAAAGCACGGCCCCCATGGCCGCCCGGCCTTGGGGGTGCCCTAGCGGCGCGACGCCGAGGACACGCCGGCCACTTCGGCCAGGGCGTCCAGTGCACGGGACAGCGATTCGCCCCCGCGAACTTCCACCGTGAACACCATATGCGCCAGCGATTGCTTGCTTTGCGTGTTCACGCCCACCACATTCAAGCGCAAGCGCGCGAACACTTCAGACAGGTCGCGCAACAGGCCGGGCCGGTCGTGCGCGCGCACGCTGATGTCCACGGGATAGAAGGTATCCGACGTCTCGCCCCAGGCAACCTCGATGACGCGCTCGGGTTCGCGCGCGGCCAGCGCCTGGTAGCTGTGGCAATCGCAGCGATGGATGGACACGCCACGCCCGCGCGTCACGAAGCCGGCGATGGCATCGGGAGGCGCCGGACGGCAGCAGCGCGCCAATTGCGTCAATAGCGAGCCCACGCCCACCACCAACACGCCACTCTTGCCGCTTTTCTCGGCGCTGCCCGCGCTGGCGTGGCGCAGCGCGGCCGGTTGCGGTTCGGTTGCCGGCGCAGGTTGCTGGAACACGCTATCGATCTGGCGCAGGCTGAATTCTTCCTTGGCCGCCGCCACGTACAAGTCATCGGCGCGGGCAAAACCCAGGGTCTGCGCCAGTTGTTCCAGATTGACGGCCGTCTTGCCCAGCCGTTGCAGTTCTTTTTCAACCAGCGCCTGCCCCTGCGTAATGCGCTGCTGCAATTCAATGGCGTTGAACCACATCCGAACCTTGGCGCGCGCCCTCGGGCTGGCCAGAAAACCCAGCTGCGGGTTGAGCCAGTCGCGCGACGGCCCGCCCGACTTGGCGGAGATGATCTCGACGGTCTGGCCCGTGGACAAATGCGTCTGCAACGGGACCATCTGGCCGTCAACGCGAGCGCCCCGGCAGCGGTGGCCCAGATCGGTATGCAGGTGATAGGCAAAGTCCACCGGCGTGGCGCCGGCGGGCAGTTCGATCACGCGCGCCTGGGGCGTCAGCACGTAGATGCGTTCGTCCGTGTGGGCGGGCGGCTTGACCAGGTTGCGGTTCTTGCTGGACCCGGGCTTGCTTGAAGTGGCCTTGCCGGTGTCTGCCTTGGCGGCATCGGGCTTGCCGGAGTCTTGCCCCGGCTGGCCACCGCCTTCCACATCGCTGTTCCAGGCCAGCAGTTGGCGCATCCACGCCAACTGACGGTCGTATTCGCTGGACGCGGCCACCTGCCCGCCCTTGGCGCCGGCTTCTTTGTAGCGCCAGTGCGCGGCCATGCCGTATTCGGCGAACTGGTGCATTTCGCGCGTGCGGATCTGCACTTCAAAGGGCCGGCCGTCATCGTCGGCCACCACGGTGTGCAGCGAGCGGTAGCCGTTGGGCTTGGGCCGCGAGATGTAGTCATCGAACTCGTTGGACAGCGGCGTCCACATCTCGTGCACCAGGCCCAGCGCCGTGTAGCAGGCGCGCACGTCCTCGACGATGATGCGCAGCGCGCGCAGGTCGTACATCTGGGCAAAGTCCAGACGCTTGACGCGCATCTTGTTCCAGATGCTGTAGATATGCTTGGGCCGGCCGCTGACCTCGGCATCAATGCCCGCCTTGGTCAGCGCCGATTGCAGGCGGTCGATGGCGCCGGCGATGAAGGCCTCGCGCTCGACCCGCTTTTCTTCCAGCAGGCGCGCAATCTGCTTGTAGCGGTCGGGCTCCAGGAAGCGGAAAGACAGGTCTTCCATTTCCCATTTGATTTGCCAGATGCCCAGGCGGTTGGCCAGCGGGGCGTACAGGTCCAGCGTCTCGCGCGCAAAATCGGTCGAGCAAGGGGCCTTGCTTTCGGCATGCCAGCGCAAGGTGCGCAGCCGCGAGGCTAGACGCATCAGCACAATGCGCAGATCGGCCGCCATGGCCAACAGCATCTTGCGCTGCATTTCTTTTTGCGAGCCGCTTTCGGCTTCGGCGTCGCTGGCCTGGCGCGCCACCACGCCCAGGCGCAACAGCGCGCGCG
>NZ_JBLVOL010000029.1:0-23211 GCF_053543755.1 Achromobacter semiaridum
CCAGCAATGCGCCCTGCGGCAATCCGCCATCGCGCCGGATGGCGTCGGCCAGCAAGCGCGCAAGCACCGGCGCCATGCTCAGCCGCAGTTGGGTCTTCAGCATGCGGATCAGCGCATCGGCGGGCGGCGTGTAGTCAAAGGCCGCAATGGTCCGCCCGTAGGCGCGCGGCGCCCCCAGGCATGCGGGGCATGCCGACGCCGCTATCGGCAGCCGCAACGCGCAGCGCGGACAACGCGGCCGGGCGCCCGGCGGCGGGGCGGTGATATCCGCCGCACAGCCGCTGCACAGGCGCGCGCCCGTCACCCTGACCCCGCATAGCGGGCAATCACAGCCCACGCGGGATCGAAGACGCCGCCCCAAGGCCAGTAGGGGCAATCGAAGACGGCGGCCGGGATGCGCAATAATGGATGCCATCCCTTATGTAATCATGTTCCGCCCCGTGGCCAAGACGCGGGCGCGACCGAAATGTCCCTTCCAGAATCCGCACCGCTACCCTCTCTACCTATCGTCAGCACCGACGTGCCCAAGCAATTTGCCCGCCGTGGCGACTTGTCCGACGCGCAATTCCTCTACGGTGAAGTGGCGCGCCGCATGTTGGGCCGCCTGCAATACATCCGGGTGCAGCCGCAGGCGATGCTGGACGCGGGCTGTGGCGCGGGCGACAACGTGCCGCTGCTGCGCGAACGCTATCCCGACGCGGTCTATACCGGCCTGGACAATTGCGAACCGCTGCTGGAACTGGCCAGAAAGCGCCACGGCCCGGCCGGCCTGGGCGCCTGGATCGGGAAGCTGGCGCGGCGCGGGCCGGCCGCCCCGACGTTCGTCAACGCCGATCTTGCCGAAACGCGGTTGCCCCCGGAATCGCTGGAACTGGTGTGGTCGAATTTGGCCATGCATTGGCACCGCGCGCCACACGCCGTCCTGGCCGAGTGGCGCCGCATCTTGAAGGTGGGTGGGCTGGCGATGTTTTCCTGCCTGGGGCCGGCCACCTTGCGCGAACTGCGGCAAGCGCTGACCGACGCCGGCTTATCCACCGCCACGCCGTCCTTCGTGGACATGCACGACTTTGGCGACCTGCTGGTGGAAAACGGCTTTGCCGACCCGGTCATGGACCAGGAAATCTTGACGCTGACCTATCGCAGCCCCGAAAAGCTGTTGGCGGACGTGCGAGCGCTAGGCGGCAACCCGGCAGAAGGGCGTCGCGGTGGGCTGGTCGGCCGCGACTGGCGCGACCGCCTGTGCGCCGCACTGGAAGCGCAGCGCAATGCGGACGGCTTGATCAAGCTGAGTATCGAAGTGGCCTACGGCCACGCCTGGCGCGCCGCCGCGCACCGGACCGTAGCCGGAGAAACCCGGCTATCGGTCAGCGCAATCGGTGGCCGGCAACGCGGCAACCCCTGACATCCCGCTATCAGTGCAAGCGTTCCGGCAACGGCACGCTGACGCCGGGTTCCGATGCGGACAAGGGCTGCATCGGCTCGGAGTTTGCCCGGATGCGACGGCGCAACACCGCCGTGGGTTCGGCCGGCGCCGCAGCGGGCGCATCCCCGCGCCACGCATGCGTCATGGCATCCACCATCAGCGGCAGATCACGCAGACGATGGAACTGGCTACGCAGCCAGCGCGCATCGTTGCCACTGCGCATGGCGTCGTCGCGCAGCGCGGCGATCATGTCGCCCGTGCCCAGCTCTTCCGCCACCGGCATCAGGCGCTGGAACAGCGAACGCAGATGGTCCATCAGGCGCAGGCGCTGGCCGTCCGGCGTTACGTAGCTGCCTTGCAGGCCAAAGCGGCAAGCCTGGAAATGGTTGCTGCGGTAGGACAGCCAGGCGTTGTCGCTAGGGTCGTCCTCGCGCATCAGCAGCACGGCCAAAGCCTGCGCGAACGCGGCGATCTGGCAGGCGCGCTCCACCGTCAACGGCGTATCGCAGACGCGGATTTCCACCGTGCCAAATTCCGGCTTGGGGCGGATGTCCCAATACAGATCCTTGATGCTCTCGGCCAAGCCGTAGGCACGCAGTTGCGACAGATGGGCCTCGAACTGGTACCAGTCCTTGACGTCGGGCGGCATGTGACCGGCCAACGGGAAGCTGTTGACGGCGTTCAAACGCGAGCACGAGAACAACGTATCCACACCCTCGCAATAAGGCGAAGACGCCGACAGCGCAATGAAGTGCGGCACGTAGGGCGACAGCCGGCGCAGCAGTTTGATGGAATCGTCGCCGCTTTGGACGCCCAGGTGGATGTGCTGCCCGAACACCGTGAATTGACGCGCCAGGTAACCGTACATTTCGGCCAAATACTGGAAACGGGGGGTGTCGGAAATGGAACGCTCTTGCCAGCGCATGAAGGGGTGGGCGCCGCCGCCGGCGACGGACACACCGACCGCATCGGCCGCTTCGACCAGCGCGTCGCGCATTTCGCGCATTTCGGCCAACAGGCCCATGGGGTGTTCGTGCACCGAAGAATTCAATTCGATCATGGACCGCGTGATCTCGGGTTTGACGCGGTCGGCAATGGGGTGATTGGCCATTTGGGCCAGCAGCTCATCAGAGGCTGCGGTCAGGTCAAAACTGCGGGGGTCGATCAGTTGCAACTCTAGTTCGATGCCCAGGGTGTTGGGGGCCGACGAAATGAACGGGATCGGTTCCATTCCGGACTCCTTTGAATGTTTGATGAGGGGGTGCGCCGTTCGACCTTGAAGCCCGGAGACATCCCGGGGGGCACTAGACGGCAGCTTGTGAAATGGATGATAGCCGCAGGTTTGTGGCAAAACGATTGAAAATCGTGACATTTGTGTGCAACATCGCGACGCACTTGGTTTTTCCCTCTGAGGATAAGTGAGCAAGCGCTTACAACTCAGGAACGGCGCGGGTCCCCGGCCGATGCGCGGCGCATCGTCAGGAAATACGCGGGATTCGAGATGGGGTGGGATTACCCTGGATCGGGTTATCCCTGATCAAAAAGCGGGGCCAGCGCCCCTTATTTGCGCCAGAAAATCGGCGTGAAAAGCACCAGCACGGTCAGCAATTCCAGGCGCCCGATCAGCATGGCGAAGGTGCACACCCAGATCTGAAAATCAGACAACACGGCAAAACTGCCCATAGGACCCACCGGCCCCAGGCCCGGGCCCGTGTTGTTGATGCTGGCAAAGATTGCCGAGAACGCCGTGATGGGGTCCAGCCCCGACAGCAGCAGCAGGCTGGTGAATACGGCGATGGACAGGCCGTAGAACAGCATGAACGCCAGCACCGACGACATGGTCCGCGTTTCCACCGCCCGCCCGTTGATCCGCACCGGGCTGACCGCGTGCGGATGCAGCATCGTCACCAGCTCATTGCGCGCCTGTTTGACCAGCAAGATCGCGCGGATCATCTTGATGCCGCCCCCGGTAGACCCGGCCGACGTGGCAAAGCCCGACAACAGCAGCATGGTCAGCGGGGCAAACAGCGGCCACTGGGCAAAGTCCGTGTTGGCATAGCCGGTGGTGGTGGCCATGGAAATGGTGTTGAACATGCCGTAGCGCAAGGCTTCCAGCGGCTCGGCGTAGACGCCCTTGATGTACAGGAACACCGAAATCACCACGCCCACGCCCAGCACCACGACCAGGTAGGGGATGGCCTCGGGGCAACGCACGTACGCGCGCGGGCTGCGCTGCCGGAAGGCGTTGAAGTGCGTGGCGAAGTTGATACCGGCGATCAACATGAAGACCATGGCCACCATCTCGACTGCCACGGAATCAAAGTGCGCGAAGCCGTCGTCCCAGGTGGAAAACCCGCCCAGGCCCATCGTGGTGGCCATATGGCACCAGGCTTCGAACCAGGAAAGCCCTACCGCGCGGTAGGCCAGGAAGCACAGGATGGAGAACACGAAATACACCGCGTACAGCGCCTTGGCGGTGCTGGCGATGCGCGGTGTCAGCCGTTCGTCTTTCATCGGCCCCGGGGTTTCGGCCCGCACGACCTGATGGCCGCCCACGCCCAGCAGCGGCAAAATTGCCACCGCCAATACCAGGATGCCCATGCCGCCGATCCAGATCAGCGTGGCACGCCACAGGTTGATGGACGGCGGCAGGGTGTCCAGATGGGTCAGCACCGTGGCGCCGGTGGTCGTCAGGCCGGACATGGCCTCGAAGTAGGCGCCGGTGAACGACAGCGGCAATCCAGCCCGGTGGAAGTAGAGCATCAATGGGATCGACGCCAGCAACGGCAGGCCGGCCCACACGGCCGACACCAGCACGAAGCCATCGCGGGCGCGCAGTTCGCAGCGGCTGCGCCGGGTCAACGCGGCAAGCGTCCCCCCAATGCCCAGCGAAATCAGAAAGCCATGCAGGAACGCGTCGCGCGCGGCGTCGCCGCCCACATACGCGATCAGCAATGGAATCAGCATGGTGAGCGCGAACATCACCATGGTCAGACCCAATATGTACAGGGTGCCCAGGACGCGTTTCATGACAGCCTACCCGGCGGCGCCCGGCTCTTGGCGGAGCTTGATAAGTGCGGGCATCAGAAGAAGGACGCCGAAACTTGAAACAACTTTTCCACGCGCGGCATCTGCCGACGCGACGGCACGAAGACGATCACGTGGTCGTCCGTTTCAATGACGGTATCGGCGTCGGGCAGGATGATCTCGTCGCCACGCACCAGCGCGCCGATGCTGGCGCCCTTGGGCAGGCTGATCTGGCCCACCGGCCGCCCCACCACCTTGGACGTGGAACGGTCGCCGTGGGCAATGGCCTCAAGGGCTTCGGCCACGCCTTGGCGCAGGCGGTGCACCGCCGCCACGTCGCCGCGCCGCACGTGGCGCAGCAGTTCGCTCATCGTGGCTTGCGAGGGGGATACGGCAATGTCGATATGGCTGCCTTGCATCAGTTCGCCATAGGCCTGGCGGTTGATCAGCGCGATAACTTTGCGCGCGCCCAGGCGCTTGGCCAGCAGCGACGACATGATGTTGTCCTCGTCGTCGCTGGTCAGCGCGAGCCAGGTGTCCATGTCTTCAATGTTCTCGCGTTCCAGCAGGGCCTCGTCGGTGCCGCTGCCGTGCAGGACCAGCACGCTGTCGGGCAACTGGGTCGCCAGGTATTCACAGCGCTTCAGGTCGCGTTCGATGATGCGAACGCTGTATTTTTCTTCGGCCAGCTGGCGCGCCAGCCGCAAACCGATATTGCCGCCACCCGCGATCATGACGCGTCGCACGGCGCGCTCGGCGTCGCGCAACTGGCGCACGGCACGGCGCGCATCGCGCGAATCCACCACCAGCACGACCTCGTCGCCCGGCGCAATGACGGTGCCGCTGCCGGCCCGTAATGGCCGCCCGCCCCGCAGCACGTCGATGACGCGCGCCTTGACGTCCGGCCACACGTCGCGCAGCTTGTCCACGGACGAATGCGCCATCGGGCTGCCATGCCCGACCCGCACGGTCACAACACTGACCCGCCCTTCAGCAAATTCCACGACCTGTAGCGCTTCGGGAAATTCAATCAGGCTATGCAGGTAGGTGGTGACGCTGCGCTCGGGGCTGATCAAGGCGTCGATGCAAAAACCCTCTTCGCTCATGAGTTCCGGGTGTTCCGGGAATTCAGCCGAGCGGATGCGGGCAATGCGGCGGGGGATGTTGAATAGCTGGCGGGCGATCTTGCACGCCACCATATTGGCGGCGTCAGAGGCCGCACAGGCGATGAACAGGTCGGTATCGGCAGCGCCGGCGGCTTCCAGCACCGACACTTGCGAGCCGTCGCCATGGACGACACGCAAGTCAAAATGTTCCTGCAGGTACCGAAGCTGCGTGGGATCGGTATCGACCACGGTGATGTCGTTTTGCTCGGACACCAGGTTTTCGGCCACGCTGGTGCCTACGCGACCAGCGCCCATGATCAGGATTTTCATGTGCTGCGCTTGCGCGCCGACTCGATGCCCAATTGCTTGAGCTTGCGATAAAGGTGAGTGCGTTCCAGCCCGGTGCGCTCGGACACACGCGTCATGCTGTGACTTTCGCGTACCAGGTGATATTCGAAATAGATGCGTTCGAATTCGTCCCGCGCTTCGCGCAGGGGCTGGTCCAGCGAAATGCTGCCCAACTGGCCGTTGGACGTGACCGGCACTTCGTTGGCCGGCGCCGTCGTCAGCACCGGGGGGTCAAGCTCGTCTTCCAGCGCCACAGCCGGGCTGACAGCCGCCGGATGCACGGCGACGGGCGCCGGGTGCGGGGCGCGCCCACGAGCCAAACCTGCCGCCACGGTCTTGAGCAGACGTTGCAGCGTAATGGGCTTTTCCAGGAAATCCATGGCGCCGATGCGCGTCGCTTCCACTGCCGTGTCGATGGTGGCATGGCCGCTCATCATGATCACCGGCATATCGAGCAGCCCTTGCGAGCCCCACTCTTTCAGCAGACTTACGCCATCGGTGTCCGGCATCCAGATGTCCAGCAACACCAGATCAGGACGCATGCGAAGGCGAGCGGCGCGCGCTTGCGCCGCGTTTTCGGCCAGTTCGACCGTGTGTCCTTCGTCGTAAAGGATCTCCGACAAAAGCTCGCGTATACCAACTTCGTCGTCAACCACCAGAATTCTGGCCATAAAGCATCCCACCTATTGCGTAGCCGCATTATCCTTTTCTTGCGCGGTCGCGTCCATAGTGTCTGCCCCGGTGGTCAACGCCAACCGGGTCAACAAGATGGAAATCCGCGCCCCCCCTTCCTTGCGGTTAGCAAGGTCGATACGCCCGCCGTGCTCTTCAACGATCTTGCGCACGATTGCCAATCCTAACCCAGTCCCGTGGGACTTTGTGGTTACGTAGGGCTCGAAAGCGCGCTGCATCACCTGCGCCGGAAAGCCCGGCCCGGTGTCCGCAACGGTAAATCTCAAGGCCTGTTGGTCGGCCCGATCCGGCTGCTCGCTGCGCATCAACTGCGTCGTCACGCTGACCCGCCCCTGGCCGCCCGACTCGGCGATCGCGTCGCGGGCGTTGGACAGCAGGTTGTGAATGACCTGGCGCAGCTGGGTCGGGTCGCCCTCGATTTCGGGCAGCCCCGGCGCCAACGTCACATCCAGATTCAATGCCTTTTCCGTCGCGCGGGATGCGCCGCCGTCCGGCTCCCAGCCGTACAGCGACAGCACGTCGGCCACCAGCGCGTTGAAGTCGATGCGCTGCATGACGGCCGGCGGCGTCCGCGCGTATTCGCGGAAGTCGTCCACCATCTGCTTCAGCGAAGCCACCTGGTTGACGATGGTGTTGGTGGACCGCTGCACGATCTGGGCCTCGGCCGGTTGCAGCTTGCCTTCCAGCTTCATGGCCAGCCGTTCGGCGGACAACTGGATCGGCGTCAGGGGATTCTTGATTTCGTGAGCCAGGCGGCGCGCGACTTCGCCCCAGGCAACGGTACGGTTGGCGGAAATCACTTCGGTAATGTCGTCGAACACCACCAGATAGCCGTTGCCACGCCCGTCCACGCGCAGATGGGTGCCACGCGCTAACAGCGTCAAGGGCTGCGGCGCGGTGGGCGCATCGGCCTGGGCCGGCCCAATCTCAAACTGCTGCTGCCAGTGCTGGCGCTCGGAACCCACCGCCGCGTGCGTCGAGAACGCCTGCCGCACGATGTTCGCAAATTCCAGCATGCCGTCCACGGTTTCCAATGGCCGGCCGATGACCGAACGCAGATCGACGCCCAAAATCGTCTGAGCGCCCTGGTTGACCGTCGTCACGCGGAACGACTCATCAAACACCAGCACGCCGGACGACAGGTTCGACAACACGCTTTCCAGATAGACGTTGGACCGCTCCAGCTGCTGACGATTGCTTTCCACCATGCGGCGCGCCTCGTCCAGCTGGCGCGTCATGGCATTGAACGACCGCGTCAGCTGGCCGACTTCGTCGCGTTCCGGGGGTTCGGGCAGCGGCCGGTAATCCCCCACGCCCACCGCCTGCGTGCCGCCGGCAAGACTCAGCAGCGGGCGCACCAGGCGCTTGGATAGGGACAGCGCCACCGCAATAGCGCCAAACGCGGCCAGCAGCAGCGCCAGGGTCAGGGTGATGCCGTACAGCTTGCGCAAACCCAGCCGCGACAAGGCCAGTTCCTGATAATCCCGAAAGCCCTGCTGCACCAGATTGGCGTTATGCGCAATCTGTTCCGGCACGGGCTGCAAGAGTTGCAGCCAGCGCGGCTCGGACGTGGCGCCCAGCAGATTGTCGTAACGGTCGGGTCCCGTCAGCGGGATCACGACCCGCAAATGCAGCCCGCCCTCGGCGCCCGGGGTGACGGGATCGTCGGCTTCGGCCGCGGAATAGCCGCGCGACAGGCGCAACTGATTCATGACGGTGGACGGCGGCATCGCGGGCAGTAATTGGCCGTACTGGCTGGTGGAAAACGCCACCATGCGGCCACTGCCCGTGAAGACCATGGCCTCTTGCACGCCGTTGGCCTCGCGCAGACGGGTCAACGCCAGCGTCACGCCGCTATCGGTATTGCGATTCAGTTCGACGGCCATGGAGCGCGCCCGCGCGTCCAGGTCGGCCAGCAGCGAGTCCAGGGCAGCGCGGCCCAGGTTCAGGCCGGCTTCCAAGGCGGTATCGACCCGCACGTTGAACCAGGATTCGATCGAGCGGGACATGAACTGCACCGACACGGTGTAGATCAGCGCCCCCGGCACAACGCCAATCAAGGCGAAGGCCAACGAAAAACGCGCGGTCAACCGCGCGCCAAATTGCCGCCGCCGGATCTGGCGCGCCAAGCGCACCGTCAACGCCACCACCCAGATAAACAGCGCCAGCGCGAAAATGCCGTTCAGCACCAGCAACGTATCGTAGTAACGCGCAAAGCGCGACGCATTGCCCGTGGACCACGCCAGCAGGCCCAGCAACGCCAGGCCACTTACGGCCCCCACCATCAGGGCCAGCCGAAGCAATCGCCTCATGAGGGATCTTTCTCCTGGTCGCTCAACATGAACGAAAATTCCATCCAGGGCGTGCCTTGCGCCCACGAACTACTATTTAGCGCATTCACCTGGAACGGCCGGGGCAAGAGCGAGGTATCCAGGCGCAGCCTCAGCTGCCCGCCGTAAAGCACGCCGGCGTCAAAATCGGCGGCGTCCGCCACCGACCAGTTGCGGATATGGCGGATGACGCTCATGGCGTCGTCCAGTGAGGCCACCGGAAAGGAGAGTTCGCCGACCCCCGCGCGCCACTGCCGCGTCAGCGCGTTATAAACGACCCGCCAAGTGCGGGAGGTGTCCACCAGCGACTTGTCGAACCAATACCAGCGCTCTTGCGTCATGGTCAGGTCAGCCGTGAAATACAAGGGGACGCCGCGCTGGGCGGCGTCCCGCAACTGCTGATTCAATTCGAATTCGATGTCGGCATCGATCTCGAGCTTGCCATTGCGTACCGCGGGCTCTACCCGCGTCACTCGGGGCTCGGCGGCATGAGCGTCGCCGCCCGGCACGGAACAAAGCAAGGTAGATACCAGCAACAACCCTAGAAATACACGCGAAATAGTGGACATACGACACCGCAACACCGTCATGCCCCTATTCTTGGTGATTCAGGACTGCTTGGCAAACAAGGCGTAGAAAAAGCCGTCATGTTGCTCGGCCGGTGTTGCTTCGAGCGCAACTGGCAGCAACTGACCCGGTGCATCCAGCCGCTGGGCCTCGGGGTGTCGTTGCAGGAATTCAAGCGCCTGGCGCGCCCCTTCGATCGGGAAAACCGAGCACGTCACATAGAGCAGCCGGCCGCCGGGCGCCACGGTCTTCCACAGGGAGTCAAGGATCCTGGCCTGCAAGGTGGCGGTGCGACGTACGTCGTTTTCGCGACGCAACCAGCGGATATCGGGGTGGCGGCGCACGATGCCCGATGCCGTGCAGGGCACGTCGGCCAGCACGGCGTCGAAAGGCTTGCCGTCCCACCAGGCGTCCAGGTCGGCCGCGTCAGCCGCCTCCAGACGGACGCGCTTGCTGGCCAGCCCCAGGCGGTCCAGGTTTTGTTCCACGCGTTCCAGCCGTTCGCCGTCGGCGTCCAGCGCGACCAGATCGATATCGGCCAGTTCCAGCAGGTGCGCGGTCTTGCCGCCCGGCGCCGAGCAGGCGTCCAGCACGCGCATGCCGTCAGCGGGCGCCAGCAGTTCGGCCGCCAACTGCGCACCCGCGTCCTGCACCGACCACCACCCTTCGGCAAAGCCGGGCAACTGTGTCACGGGTTTCGGGCTGCCCAGCACCACGCCGGCCTGACCGACGGGTTGCGCCTCCAGGCCCGCGTCCTGAAACGCCGCCAGCACCTGTTCGCGGCTGGCGCGCCGGCGGTTGACGCGCAACGTCAGCGGCGCCGGCACATTGGCCGATTCCAGAATCCGCTGCCAATCCTGCGGATACGCGATTCCCAATTGCTTGACCCACCAACCCGGGTGGTTCCACTGCGCCTCGGGGCTATCGGCCACCGCAGCCTCAAGGGCCGCCCGCTCGCGCAGGAAGCGGCGCAGGCAGGCGTTGAGCATGCCCTTGAACGACGCAAGGCTGCGCGTATTCGACGCCGCGGTCACCGCCTGGTCCACCACCGTGTGGGCCGCATAAACCGGCATGCCCGGCAACTGCGCGGCGGCCTCGCCCTCTTCTTTCAGCAGCGTCAGCGACACCAGCAGCATCGATTCGAACAACACGCTGGGGTAACGCTGAACCAACTCACGGCCCACGGCATCGGCCCAGCCCAGGTATCGCATCGCATGAAAAGATACCGCCTGGGTCGCCGGGCGCAAGGCGACGCTGACATCGGTCAACGCGTCCGTCAGGGAACGGCCGTCCAGCACACTCTCGACCACCCCCGCGCTGGAAAGAAGTACGGAGGAAAGCGGAGGGGCAAGATGGGGGGAGTCGGAACGCGTGGACATGGTGGGAATTCTGAGAATAAGACCGATATGGTAGCCGGACCTGGACGATTGGCGCTGGCCAGATCAAACTGGCCGCTGCCTAGGAGCCCGCTTTATGTCCACCGCCACCTTGCTGTTGTTCATCCTGGCCTCGGCCGTCGCCATCATCACCCCAGGCCCCACCACGCTGCTTGCCATGAGCAACGGCTCGCGCCACGGCGTGCGCGCCGCCAGCTGGGGCATGGCCGGCGCGGTACTGGCCGACTTGATTCTGGTCGGCTCGGTGGCTTCGGGTTTGGGAGTGGTGCTGGCCGCGTCTGAAGTCGCATTCCAGATTATTAAATGGGTGGGCGCGGCGTATTTGGCCTATCTGGGCTGGAAGATGCTGCGGTCGGATGGCGCATTGGTATTGCCGTCCGCGGCTACGGATATAGAGCGACCGGCCGGCTTGGCGCTGGGAATGCGCAGTTTTCTGGTGGCGCTGACCAATCCCAAGGCGCTGTTATTCATGTCTGCGTTCTTGCCGCAGTTTATTGATCCTCAGGCACCGCTATTGGTGCAATACGCGATTGTGGCGGGGGTACTGGCCACGATTAATGTGCTGACGATGCTGGTTTATGCGGCGTTGGGTGCGCAGATGGTGCGGGTGTTCAGAGGCTCGGGGTTACGGTGGCTGAACCGAGTTTGTGGCGGCGTGATGATTGGGCTGGCGGGGATGCTGGCGGTTTATCGGCGGGGGGCGGGGTAGGTTTTGGGGGGGGCGGAAGCTGCGGCTAGGATGGACCGCCGAGGCGGTACAGGGCAAGTTCATGTTGCTCTAACTGTCGCTGGCTTCCCTGAAACGCCTTTCGAGTTGCCTCCTATCCTAAGTGGACTCCTCTTCACCTTGACGATTTCACACGTCTTGTATTTCTTCACGGCGACGGTCTCGGTACGTACCGCCCATTCACAACGACAAGCTCACGCAAGATCGCACTCGGATGCCGATAAAGCGTCTCGCGGTCATTTCCTGCCTCAAAAAACCGCAGTAATCGCATCGCCGAATTCCGAGCTATACATAGATACATCGATCGCATTCGGGTGGCTCCACCCGCCGCCACGTGAGTAGATGTCAATAGAGATTCCTGTCGTGACGACGTACTCGGAATAGGACTTTTCACCAATGGCCGGCATGAGCATGCCGATCACTGTATTGCTAATCCCGTTCCTGCCCGCAACCAGAAAGCCCGATACGTCCACCAGAACTGTCAGCCCAGCCAAGACCGCTAACAACATCGAATAACGCGGCCACTACTCTCTGACGACATTTCCCCAGCGCAGAAACGAAATTTTCTACCTACAGTACTCGACCAGTTGACCAATTATTTCTCGAATTTTTTCTTCTTTAAAAAACCTTGGGCCTGCAATACCTGCTCAGTCTCCCGATATCAGTCTCCAAACGTGTCGTGCTTTTCGTGGCTATTCCTGCGCCAACAATACGTATAACATCTCCGTGCGTAACGCCAAAAAAAACCGCGCCTGTGCTAGTGGGGGCGGCGGCCAGGTAGATGTAGGACGAGTCGAATTCTTCGGCCACTTCGGCGTTTGCGTCCACCAATTCAGGAGCGTTCACGGCCAACATGGCTTTGAAAGCACCTTCCTTAGGGCTTCAAAGAACTCGCTGTTCTCGGGGAAAGATACAAGCGCATTGCTGTCGTCCAAAAATACGGATTCCACATTTAAATTCGCCGTAACAATCTTGTCCGGCGAGGCGGGTAAGGGACTTATTGGGTTCGGTAACGGACTCTTCACCGCACAAACGGTACCCAACAAGGCCGGAGACATGGTTCATGGTGGGATGAACACCGAATATAAAATTTTCGATAATATTGCCGGCCACCAGGGGAATAATACGTCGATACGAGGAACAGTAAATATACTGACGGAAAGGACTGCTTGTGCGAGTTGCCTTAATGTTGTCGAGCAGCTCAGGGCAAAGTATCCGAATGTCGAAGTAAATATTTTTTGACGATCAAGGAGTTATGCTCCGTCCGCCAAGGAAGACGCAGTGATGGAAGAACGTGTGACCTATGGTGAAATGCGGGCCTGGTTTTTAGGTTGTTATTACGATTATTGCAGGACTAAGATTGGTCATGGGGGTGCGTGGGTCGAGGGCGAAAGCGAAGTGGGCTATGCCTATAGTGAGCTTGAGAACTCGTTTGATATGCCGATTGAAAAATTAATGCTAGAGGTTTTGGCTCTTGTGCTTTCGGCCGGGAGGTCTTCGGAGCATGTCAGAAATTACCACATGCGTATTATCGGAGAACTGCTTTCCGAAATAGATATATCCTCGCTTTTGGATGGTTTGCCATTTGAGGAGGCGACGGAGTTGAGGTCCGATCTTAAATGTTTTGGCTTATATTAGTTGCGAAAATTCGCGTAATTAAACAGATGCGGATGGTGTTTGTTTCGGGGGGGTATGTATCAACCTGTGTGTTCTCATGGGGAACTCGGCACCGCAGGTGGTTTTGAGCTTTACGCAATTGCAATGTCTCTGCTTCAGTCTCTGGCGGATTGTCGAGATCACTTTTCGTCCGCGCCTAGCAGGGGCTGCGACTTTTTTTCCGGCGCGCGGCTCCAGCGTCGCCTCACAATACGCCTCCTGAAGGTCTTGATTTGGCGCTCGTACTGCTGGCGCATGTCCTGTTGGAGTTGAGTCGGCTGCTTGGGGGCAGGCTCGACCAAGAATTGCAAGGGGCCGGGCCGGCTGCGACCTGACGATCATCGCGGCGGGCAAGGCCGATCAATCCGACATCGTCGTGGCCGGCTCCGACCTGGCCGCGGGCCGCAACATCCTGCTGGACGCACAGGGCGACATCCTGCTTGCTGCCCAGCAGAGTACCGCCAGCCAGAAGACTGACGGCAAGAGCGGCAATGCCAGTGTCCGGGTGGGCTTTTCGATCGGTGGAACCCAGAACGGCGTCAGTCTCAACCTGGCGGCAGGCGGCGATGGCCGGGATACGAAGTGGAACAACACTCATGCCCAGGCCGGCGGCAACCTGACCATGAACTCCGGCGGCGACACGCTCTTGCGCGCCGCGCAAGGCAGCGCCGACTGGATTATGGCGACGGTGGGCGGCAACCTTGTTGTCGAAAGCCTGCAGGACATCAGCCACTACGCCGCACGCGACCGCAGCGTGGGCGTGCAGGTAAGCCCGCGCATACCGCCCCTGTGCTACGGCGCCAGCTCGGTCAGCGGCAACTACGGCCACAGCAAGATCAACAGCCGGTACGCCAGCGTCACGGAACAGACGGGCCTGTGGGCAGGCGACGGCGGCTTCCAGATTGATGTGGCGAAGAATACGGGCCTAGTCGGTGGCGTCATTGCCGGCAGTGACAAGGCGGTCGTCGATGGCAAGAACGTCCTGGCCACCGGCGCCCTGACCAGCCGCGACGCCAAAAGCCGCGCCAGCTACGAAGGGCAATCCGTTCAGTTGGGCGGGGGCGTGAGCTTTGGCGGCGGCAAGGATGGCGGCAAAAGCGGCGGGAAGGACGCTGGCAGGGACCAGAGCAATATCGGCGCCGACGGCAAGGGCGAGGTCGCAGGCGGAAGCAAGGCGACGCCGAACTCGAAGCTGGCCAGTGCTAACGGCCTCAGCATGGGCTTACCCGTCGTCATGGGCGTCAGCGGCCTGTCCAGCTCTGCCACGCTTGGCGGTATCAGCGGCGGAACGGTCGTTATTCGCGACGAGGCGGGGCAGAAGGCGCAAACAGTGCACACGGCGGCCCAGGTGATCGCCGGACTGAACTGCGGCACCAAGGATACGTTGAACAGCCTGGAGCCGATTTTTAATGAGAAGGAGATTCGGGCCGGGTTCGAGATCGTGGGGGAAGCTGGCCGGCAAATGAGGCAGTTTTTGGTGAATCGGGGCAAGGAAATTCAAGACGCGAGGGAGCGTTCAGTTGCGCTGCTTGAACTGAGTCAATGCTCGGCGCTGCTGCGGCGGCTTTCGATACAGCACAAGCCGGGTTTGCACTGGGCAAGAGCGGATCATTTGTTGTTCGCCAAAATCCTTAGGGCGAGAACTGGCGGTTGCATGATCCGCCGTGCAACGCCGCCACGGCCCGTCGCCCGAACGCAAAAACGTGCGCCCGCGGATGCGCCCCACCCAGTACCAGCCTGTCGATTCAGATAGGTGCAAATTTTTTGCGATTCACTAATAATTAATAGCGTTACTTTTTAGTCACAAGCAACCATCTTGCGTAAATAAAATTAGAAAATTAATCCATACCGCTCTTTTTGCCGCTACGAAGCGCCATACAGTTTAAGTGTTTTCCAGTCGGGATCGACCAGATCACCATCACCCCAGCGAATCAGCTCCAACTCCAAAAGTCGACCATTCTGATCTGCGAAAAGGAGCAGGCCCACTCTTGTCCCGTCCCTGTCTAATAACTCGCCCTCAACCCCAAAAGAGTGCTGTCCAGCATACGGCGGGCGGTCATAGCCAGCAATGCTAAATTTTATTACCGAGTGATCCGGCAGCACTGAATGCGCCGTGGCAAGTTCAAGGTCACCCAGAAGCTGACGTTGATTTTCTAACGGCAGCAAATCTGCAATCGCACGGATCACATTCCATTCACACTCAGTCAGCGAGCGCATCATTATTTCACCGGAAAAATTGTTCCGACATTCGCCGTGCCATTAGGTAATAGCGTGACCCGGTATTCCACGAGAACGCCATCAATTGTCATTCGCCCGCTAATAGGGGCATTGGTGATCATGTTTGGCCGCATCGTGTTTACAGCTTCCGCAACCTGAGCCTCAGCGCGTACCACGTTTACGCCCATCGCCTAGAGTCTAGGAGCATAGTGAGATGTCCTGAAGGTCGTCGATCCCACCGCAGTCGCTGGCGCACTTCCCTGCGCCGCGAGGAATGCTTGCGCTTTTGCGGCGGCGGCATTTGCTCGAAGCGTCGTAATAGCTCCGCCCAATGCGAAGCCGGTCGCATCAATCGCCCAAGCCTCCGCAACGCTCGCGGCAAGAGTGTAATGGAACGTTCCATCCCTAGGATCAGGCGTGACTAGGATGAAAGGCGAATCCGCAGGAACTGCAGTTAGCTTTCCCTGTTTATCGAAGAGCACCACATTGCCGCTCGCCGCCACCAATCGCACCGCAGCACGGCACAACGAAGAAGCAGCGATGACACATGCGCTCGCCAGCTCTTTGTCCCTCTGATCGGATATGCCTGCAAGCTCGCGCGCCCGGGCGCAGCTCTCAGGATTTCCAGGACCGCAAGAAGCAATCGCCGCATCAAATTGCCTTTGTTCGAACGCCCTGAAACCCTCGGATTTTGTCCGAAGTAGTTGTTCTCGGTCTCGATCTGGGCGGCCAGTGTCGCGACAGCCCTATCTCCACCGAGTGCTGCATTAAGGCCGGCGACGAGACTAGCGTCCAATTTGACCCGCGCCTGGATCTGGGCGCTTGCGGCTTCCTTTTGCGCTGTGGTCGCCTTCGAGCCCTCTGCCGCGTCTATCATGCGGTTGGCCTGCACCGCTTGATAGGCGGCCTGCCCGACCCTGACGGCTGCCCGCTGGCAGCTCGGCGTCGTTGCACACTTAGCCGCCGCCGCGCCAACCGCAGGGATTGCGAGCTGCGCCCCGTTCTGCGATGTCCCCAGCCCCGCCGCGGTACCCGCCGTGGCCGCACCCGGTCCCGCAACGCTCGCTATGCCCGCCACCAGACTTGTGACCAGATTGCGCCGCGCTTCGACTTGCTTGGAGGTTAGGCCCTCGGGCGAGGCCATCAGGCTGTTGAGGATCCCGCCCGCGCTCGCGCCCAAGGCGCCCGAAGCGCAGGCTGCACCCTGGCCTGCGGCGCCCGCGCATCCCACGATGCCGTGCAACGCCGCGCGTGCAGCCTCCGCTCGCGGATCCCTGCCTAGGCTATCGGCGATCTGCTTGACCTGAGCGGCCCCAAGGCCTTGAAGGTAGTTCACCGCGGCCGACTGCACGAATGCGCTGGTCGATCCCGTGACGTTTGCGCCGGCCGCGCCCGGCAACGCTAACAAGACCAAGCCATACTTGCCGCCTGCCTCCAATCCTGAGTGCGCTGCACTTGAGCCATGAGCGCGCTTATGCTTGCCGCGTCGTTGGCACCGCCGGTCTTGATCGCGTCGGATAGCGCCTTCTCTCATTAAAGGACGGCGACCTATTCGTTATGAAAACCTCCGATACTGACAGCTCAAATTCGTTAAATACAGTTCAACAGGGTAGTCACCACCACTTGGGGAACGAATCAAAAACATTTCTTATCGCGGAAATCTCATCCTCATTTATGGGTATTTCCACAAATGAACTCGTCGAAAATGAGAACGAGCCTTTTAGCTTCCATGACCAGCGGAAAAAAATCCCCCTATCATTTTCCACTATTTCAAGCAAAAATCTCTCGTCAATACTTGCCAATCTCGACGGCCTTTCACCTTCCACAAGCCCACTGAGGAAGCAATCAAATGCACTGCAAGTTATCCAAATTTCACCAGAGCAATGTAGTGAGCTTGCCATTCGAGCCGTGTCGACACAGAACCTGAACTTCACAGAAGGCAACCTATCATCACTCTCAAGCAAATCGAACTCTACTTGAATCGGTGCTGATATTTTTATATCCATTTTTGTCACTTTTTAGACAACGCGTGAATCAAAGCCGGTAGCCCTCCCGACGCCCTCGGCGGTGAAAATATAAGTTCCCATCCTTCCACATTGATGACTTTTCCGTAGGGGACTTCTCCTTTGGTAGCAGAATCCACAGCGGCCTGCAGACTCGTCAACTGTTGCTGTGAAGAAAGTCGAACAGCTTCAGGAGTGAAATTTATAGCCTTCATTTTCGCATATTCAGCCATATGCTCTGTAGCATTCCCATGCACCCAAATTTTTTGGCCGCTCGACAGAGAAAGTTCGAAAGACTTTGGAATCACAGAACCAGGATATGGGGGTTGAGTCGCCTTGATAGAATCCCATACCGTACCAGTGCCGTTTCCGGCGTTTATCAAGGGATTCGGACTTACTGCATCATATTTTCCAGTGATGGGATTCTGCCGCGCCAGCACGGTCTTCCCGTCCGCAGCCAACACCTCAGCATTGCGCACTGTCCAGGAAGCGCCATCCGCATAGGCTATTTTCGCCGCTGCCATCTCCAGCGAGCCCCCGGCAGCTCGCGTCGCGCTCATTCGGACCGCATCGAAAACCGGACCTCGAATCACACCACCAACTCCACTGGTAGCGAGATCGAATATCATCAGCGCAGCATCGACCTTTGGCGTCAGTTCGCTTTGCCTCTTGTACTGTGCAAGAAGGCTATCCAGTTCCTTGATCGAGTTTTTCAGTTGCAATGCGCAAGCCGGTACTTGGCCGCATGCTGAATTTCCACCAAGCATTGCTTCCAGTTCTGCTCGTGTTGCTTCCAACGACTCAGGGCCGAACACGCTCTTCATTTGATCCAGCGCTTGCTGCGTACCCTCCGCGTTTGCGGCTTTCATTCGCTGGATGAGGTCCTCGTACTCCTCCGGTTGTAGCTGGTCGCTCAGAGCAAAACGGTTGATCAGACTCTCGTGAAGCTTCGGGTCAAGCGAGTTATTGTCCAACTCGGCAATCGCAGCGCTTGTAATCGTGGCAATTCCGTCAGCACCTGCCACTGCTGCTGCGCCGGCAATAAGCGAAGCCACCAAGTTGCGTCGCGCCTCACGCTCTTCATTCGAACTCCCCTGAGTGTTATCAAGCAGAGCATTGATGAGCACAGCCGCAGCGCCGCCTGTAGCGCCGGCCGCGCAGCTTTGGCCACTTGCCGCGGCGGCAGAGCAACCGACTATGCCCTGCAAGGCAGCATGTTCCGCAGAGCCATCGCGGATGATGCCGCTACTGACCCACTTGCCAACCTTGGCAGCACCCAACTGCTGAACGTAGCTCACGAGCGCCCGTTGGGCGATATCCGCGGCTGCCCCGGTCACATTGCTGCCGGTTGCGATCATGACGGCATTCGCAATCCGACGATAGGTTCCGCCCGGGAGCCAAAGTTTGGCATCCTTGTACTGGCTCTCGAGTTCAGCGTATCTCGTCGGATCGTTTTCAGACTTCATCGCTTTCTCAAGCGCATCAGCCTCCTTCGCCCGATTCGTCAAAAACTGCCCCACTTGCCGCTGGGCCTCTGACGCAATCTCAAACCCCGCCTCGATCTTCTCCTTGTCAAAGATCGGCTTCAGCGCATTCAACGTATCGGACGTATCCCGGTTCAACGCCGCGATCGTCTCCGCCGCCGTCTTGCCGGTCAGGGCAAGTTGGCCAGCCCCATCACGAATGGCTACGCTGCCGCCGCTGATAGCGCTGTATGTAGTCGAGTTGGCATTCCCAGAAGCCGCGACAACCACGGGCAGACCGGCGGAAGCTCCGTTGCTGCTTGTCGGCAAGCTCGTACCTGGCACTTTGTCCGCGCCGCCAGCCGCCTGGCCTTTCGAGTTCGTCCCGACATCGCCCTTCTTCGCGTCTCCTTCCCCGCTGCCGCCCCAGCTATATCCGCCGCTCAATGCGACCTGATCTGCCTTGTAGCGCGCCGTGTTCTGCAAGTCTTTGACGACAAGCGTGCCGGTGGACAGTTGATTCAGGCCGTCTGCCACAGCCTGTTCACTGCTCGATATGACGCCACCAGTTAACGTGGTGTTCTGGCCAACGTTGACCAGAAAGCCGCCGTCACCCGCCTTCATCCCCGCCTGCTGTGTGGCGGATTGGAAATTGCTTTCCATCCGGCCTTGCGAGACGTTGCCGGAGACGGAGCTTTTGCAGTAGCCGTAGATGCAGATACTTGCTTGGACGCCAGCACTTTGCTGCTTGGAAACGTAGGTGCTGGTATCTTGCAGAGTCTCAATTTGAAGATTCTTGCCGACCGAGGCGATGATCTGATCGGCGCTTGCTATCGCGCCGATCAGCGAGGTATCCCCGCCCGATTGCAATGCCAGCACGTTGCCAGCAGTGACATCGGTATACGTCCACTTAGCGTCTTTGCCGTCTGCGCGCCCTCGGCCCCCACCGGCACTAAGGTTCAGCATCACGCCTATACCGTCTTCGCTGTTCGCTGAGACCCCAATGCCGACGCTACCGCTGTAGCTCTTGTTCTTCGTGTGTTGTTCAAAGGTGTTCTGCGCAGCTTGCAGCAGAATGTCGCCATCTGCTTTGATGATGGCGTTGCTCCCCGCTGACCGGCGTGAAACTGTGACGGTAACGTCGGACGCGGAGCCGACCTCTTGGCGACGATGGTGAGGTCATTGCCCGCCGCTAAGGTAGATCCCAAAACGGAAAACGACGCGCGATCTGTCGTGCCTTAGCTCTTGCTCACTCCAAGCCAGCGCCACGCTAGCTTGGTGCCGTGGTCCACGGGCGAATTGCGCGCCGTTGGCAAAGAGCCGCTTGGCCAGCCCCTAACTCGCAAACTGCTGCCCGCGTTTCGAATTCACATCAGATCTAGAACGCCCAACGGATGGTGCAATGGCGAAGCCACGTCTTCGCGGCCAGCTCACAGAGCGCCAGCCTCCACGTTCTGCATCATTTGCCGTACGAATCTCGTGGCTCAGCAAAGCGCAGTTCTCCAAACTTCCCGCACTGATATGGGTACTTCTCAGTGCATCGCCTCAACATCGTACGCGCGAGCTTATTCGCCAGGCTAGCCGCAATCTTCTGCCCTTCTGCTGTAGGGCCGCGATTCGAGAAATCGCGCAGAGATATCCGATACGTTTCTTCGGCCATGGCTCGATATTCTCCAGATACGGCGTCGTACAGACGAATGATGACGCCCACGCTGGGAGGATATTGTTGATAGCCTGCGAATCCATTGGCCCTACCGACGACCACCACGTACCTCGCCCCGATAGACGCTGCGTCCTCTTTCATCGTTGGAGGCCTGACTGTGGCGGCCTCCGCAGGGCGGGCTTTAACAGTTGCTTTGACGCCCGCAGCGTCCATAGCATTTGGGAGCTCGCTATTCAACGCCTTGCATACCGCTTCGGCGGCGTACGAGGCAGATTCGAGATCACCTAAAAATGATCATTAACGTAGCGATCAAATCCAACCGTTCGGGCTGGGGAAACCGTTTTCTGGAATTTATTACCTTACAGTAGAAAGCCTGCATTAAAATTCATGCAAAGCATCAAGGTACGTTTGCGTCTGTTCAAAAAAGAGCAGGTGGATATTTTTTCTACCAACCCACTGCATTCCCCTGCATAGACACTTAGATACTGACGAATGATTGAGGTGCTAGAGCGACAACCTTCCAATTCATCTTGAAGGCTTTCCGATATTTCCATGGCGCTCACTTCATCCTTACTGATTGGATATGCCCAACCTGCCTGCCATAGCGCTATAAATAACTTCTAAACCGCCATTCTTAAACCACGTAGTCTGACTACCTTAAATTTTACTTTTACCAACCTTCTAGGCTAGGTTATCCAGAGTTTTGCCCCCCCTACACTCGACATAAGAAAACAGATTTATTAAGTCCACCTTGCACCCGGAATACCCCCCCACCAAAAACCCCCCGCTCTTGTGTGGGCCGGCACTAGATCGACGCCATTGAAAATCAGCCGGATAGATGATCCATGCCATCAAGCACTGAACCAAGCGCCTGAAGCAAATTCGTTGCAAATTCTAAATTCACGCCAATTCGCGTGTCAAATTCAAACACATCTATCCCATTACATATTTCATTTAAAGCAGCATGCAAGACGACGATCTCGTCTCGGCTAAGGCCAACATTCGCTAAATTACGCGAAGAACTGATCATTTCCATAATAATCACCTCAAACCATCAAAGTAAGCTTTCCCATTCACAGGACGGAATGCCGTACCACCATCAACCGCCTTAGGGTTTCTAATAACGACTGTACCACTGACATTATCCCAGTATGCAGTGCGCCCACCACTTAGCTCACGAAATGCAGTTGGTTTATTAACGACACTTTCGATATGCAAGGCAAACTGTTCGCGAGTAGTTATGCCAAGATCTTTATATTCGCCCTTCTGAATAACATGCTTTTCAAACGCATGACCGCCAGATATCTCTCGCCCAGTAAGTTGCCCACTGAGCTTCGCGACATTCGCTAGGCTTGCTGCATCACCTGCGCCCTTTGCAGCAACAGCAATTTCGGCCACCCCAGGTCTAAATAGACCACGGATGGCAGAACCAATTCCACTCAGTGCCCCGCCACCACTATCAATCGCCAACCCTTCAGCAACACTGGCAGCGATGGTGTAGTGCCAAGTCCCGTCCCGCAGGTCGGGCGTCGCTTGGATCATAGGAGAACCCGCCGGAACAGCAAGCGGCTTACCCTGCTTATCAAAGAACACGACGTTGCCGCTAGCTGTCGCCAGCTGGATTGCTGCGCGGCACAGGGAAGCTGCTCGATCTACGCAAGCGCTTGCCAGCTCTTTGTCGCGTTGCGCCGACATGCCGCTCAGCTCTCGAGCCCGGGCGCAGCCATCAGGGTTTCCAGGACCGCAAGAAGCAATCGCCGCATCAAATTGCCGTTGTTCAAACGCCCTGAAACCCTCGGATTTTGCCCGAAGTAGTTGTTCTCGGTCTCGATCTGGGCGGCTAGGGTCGCAACAGCACTATCTCCACCCAGTGCTACGGTAAGGCCCGCGACGAGACTGGCGACCAGATTGGCTCGTGACTCCTTCTCCTCCGCCGTCAGGTCCTTGGCACCATGCCCCGAAAGACCCTGAATGAGGTTGTTAAGTACGACACTCGCCGCAGCCCCCGCTGCGCCGGCGCCACAATGGCTTCCTTGACCGAAGGCTGCAGCGCAACCAACCAATCCCTGTAATGCCGTCCGCGCAGCCTCACTGTCCAAAGTGTCCGCAATCTGCTTCACCTTGCCGGCGCCTAACGCCTGCAGGTAGTTCGCCGCGGCAGATTGCAAGAATTGCCCCGCACTTCCCGTGACATTTCCCCCCGCGCCTGCTGAAATGGCGGTCACTCCAAGCCGATACGCGCCGTTCGGCCCCCACTTTGCTGCTTCGTCATACCGGGCCTTGAGATCGTCTTTGAGCGCGGGATCCGTCTCGGCATCTATCGCCTTCTTCAGTGCATCAGCCTCCTTCGCCCGATTCGTCAAAAACTGCCCCACTTGCCGCTGGGCCTCTGACGCAATCTCAAACCCCGCCTCGATCTTCTCCTTGTCAAAGATCGGCTTCAGCGCATTCAACGTATCGGACGTATCCCGGTTCAACGCCGCGATCGTCTCCGCCGCCGTCTTGCCGGTCAGGGCAAGTTGGCCAGCCCCATCACGAATGGCTACGCTGCCGCCGCTGATAGCGCTGTATGTAGTCGAGTTGGCATTCCC